>NZ_JBFAMU010000153.1:0-10581 GCF_040656655.1 Micromonospora sp. NPDC049799 | reverse complement strand
GTTCGCCGCCTCGTCGGCGGTGACCAGCGCGGCGGCGGCCGAGTCCATCCGCCGCCGGAGCGCACCCACCGCCTCGTGGGCACGCTGGGCCTGGTCGAGGGCATGGTTGCCGCGCTGGGCCGTGGCCACGATCTCGCCGCGAAGCTCACGCCGCAGCTGGTCGATCTCCTCGCGCAGTTCCTCGGCGCCGCCGGCCGGGCCACCGTCGGCGCGCAGCGCGATCGACAGGCCGATGAGCACCACGGCGAGGATGGCGAGCACGGCCGCGAACCGGAGCGGGCCGTTACCGTCGGCGACAAGCAGGATCAGCGCCGCCACCGGCGCGATGGCCACGCCCACCCAGAAGAGGGTGGTCAGGAGCGGCGGATGACTCTTGTCGTCGGAGACAACCGGGGCGGGCATGGGTGTGCAGCCTACCGAGAGTTGCCCCAGCAGGGAACGGGTGGAAGCCGCGGTTGCGCCCGTTCGACCCGGAGTTCACGTGCCGTTGACGCGGGTTGGGCCGGGCCGGACACTGCGTCGGCCGGTCACCGGGACCCTGAGGTCCCGTCGGTGACCGGCCGACACTGCCGGATCAGCCGGCCGCGAGCGCCGCGTCCGAGGAGAAGACGAGGCCGACGCTGGCCGCACCGGTCTTCAGCGCGTTCTTGGTCTGCGGGCCGCCCGCGTCCAGCGAGCTGAACGAACCGGCCTTGAAGTCGTAGACCTCCACCAGACCGGCCTGGCACTTCGGCCGCTGCGGGCACTCCGGCGGGCCGGCCAGGACGGTGGCCTGGCCGGAGCACTTCGCGGCCAGGTCGGACAGCGTCCGCACGCCGTACTTGTCGGCGAAGGCGGTGGTGACGGCGAACGCGTTCTGGTCCTGGGCGGCCGAGGGGGCGCCGAAGACCAGGCCGGCCTTGTCGCCGGCGGCCTTGAGCGCGGTGACCGTCTTGTCCAGCTCGGGCGAGGAGACGGGCTGGGCGTTCTGCCCGTTGGCCTTGGTGTTGAGGAACTCGGCCATGGTCGCCGCGTACTCCGGCACGACCTGGATCTCGCCCTTCTCCAGCGCCGGCTCGTAGAGCTCCCGGCTGCCGATCTGCTGCACCTCGACCTGGTACCCGGCGGCGGTCAGCGCGATCTTGTAGAGCTCGGCCAGGCTTTGGCTCTCGCTGAAGTTGGCGGCGCCGACCGTGATCGGGCCGCCCGGGCCCTTGGCGATGCCCGCGGTCAGGTTGTTGGCGGCGGCGAACTCGTTCGCGGCGACCTCGGGCGTCTTCCGGTCGACGTCGACGGCCTTGTTGAGCGCGATCAGCTTCGGCGTGTCGAGCGCCGCCGAGACCTTGTCCAGCGCGGCGAGGAGCTGCGGATTCGCCGCGTCCGCGTTGACCGCCGGGATGATGTTGTCGGTGTTCTGCAGCTTCTTGTCGTCGTCGAGGGCGACCAGCTTGTCGCCGGCCACCGGGGCGCAGCCGGCGCCGGAGGCGCCCTGCTGCGGGGCGTCGGTGCCGGAGGAGCCGGCGTCACCGCAGCCGGTGAGCAGCCCAGCGGCGGCGAGGGCGCCGGCGGCGCCGACGGCCAGACGTGTACGTGCGCGCATTGCTGCCCGCCTTCCGTGTCCCGGCGCGACCCGTCCGGGCCGGCCGCGTGTCCGACGGGCGATCGTTCGTCCGGCCGCCCGCGACTTACCACCCAACATCTTTCACGGGGGACCGACAACCTGGGGCGAGGTTTGTCACCGGATCGTCACGGGAGACTGTTCAGGTGCCGGCCACCGCGTCGGCCGCACGGCGACCCGCCCGCCGCCGCGTGCTCCGCAGCGGGCGCGGCGTCACCAGGCGCTCGACCAGGGCGAGGACCAGCTCCACCAGGACGGCCAGCCCGGCGACCAGGAGCCCTCCGGCGAGGATCTGGCCGCGACCGGCGGCGATGTCCAGCCCGAACCCGGCGCGGATGATCTGGCCGAGCCCGCCGCCGTTGACGAAGGACGCCAGCGCGGCGGTGGCCACCACCTGCACGGCCGCCGTCCGGAACCCGGTCGCCAGGTACGGCACGGCCAGGGGCAGCTCGACCCGGCGCAGCAACTGCCAGTCGGAGAAGCCCATGCCGCGGGCGGCGTCCCGCGCCTCCGGGTCGGCCTGCCGCACCCCGGTGTACGCGTTGGCGAGCAGCGGCGGCACCGCGAACACGGCGAGCGCCACCACCACGGAGGTCCGGCCGAACCCGAGGAAGGTCAGCGGAAGGATGGTGAGCAGGGCGAGGGTGGGGATGGCCAGGGTGACGTTGGCGATGAGCACCACCAGCCCACCGCCCCGGCCGGTGTGGCCGAGCCACAGGCCGATCGGCCAGGCGATCAGGCAGCCGAGCGCCACCGCCGCCGCCGACATCGACAGGTGCTCGCCGAGCCGGTCCAGGATGCCCCCGGGGTTGGTCCAGTTCAGCGGGTCGTTGAGCCAGAGCACCGCCGCCTCGATCGGGCTCACGTCGGCCTCCCGCGCCGCAGCCACGGAGTGAGCAGACGACCGATCCCCGCGAGGACCAGGTCGAGCACCAGCGCGAGCAGGACGCAGAGCAGCGTCCCGGTCATGATCTGCTGCTTGTAGAAGTTGTTCTGGAAGCCGGCGAAGATGATCTGACCGAGGCCGCCGCGACCGATCACCACGCCGACCGTCACCAGCGCCACCGTGGAGACCGTGGCCAGTCGCAGCCCGGTCAGGATCCCCGGCAGGGCGAGCGGCAGCTCGATGCGGAACAGTCGGCCCCACCGACCGTAGCCCATCCCCTCCGCTGCCTCCCGCACGTCGGGGGGCACCTGGTTGAGCCCGGCGATCGCGTTGCGGACGATCACCAGCAACGCGTAGAGCACCACCACGGTGAGGACGGTGACCGCGCCGATGCCCAGGTAGGGGGCGATGAACGCGAACAGCGCCAGCGACGGGATCGTGTAGAGCACGCCGGTGAACGCCACGATCGGCCCGGCGAGCCCCCGGAACCAGTACGCGGCCACGGCGAGCGGCAGCGCGATCAGCGCCGCGATCAGCACCGCACGGGCGGTCAGGAAGGTGTGGTCCCGCAGGGCGGCGAGGATCGTGTCAGAGTTGTCCCGCACGTACTGCCAGGAGAACCACGGGTTGCCCGGGTCTGCCCGGTAGCTCAGGCGGAAGGACATGAGTGGACGTTACCCCGGAGACCACCAACGGCGCCGGGCCGCGTGCGGCGTCGATCTCGCTCGACGGGATCGGCAAGCGTTACCCCGACGGGACCGAGGCGGTCCGTGAGCTGTCCCTGGACATCGCCGCCGGGGAACTCGTGGTGCTGATCGGTCCCTCGGGCTGCGGCAAGTCGACCGTGCTGCGGATGGTCAACCGCCTGATCGAACCGACCGGCGGCCGGATCCTGCTCGGCGGCGAGGACGTGACGCGGGTCGACCCGGTACGGCTGCGCCGCCGCATCGGATATGTGATCCAGAACGTCGGCCTCTTCCCGCACCAGACCGTCAGCGCCAACGTCGGCACCGTGCCGCAGCTGCTCGGTTGGCCGCGCGAGCGCAGCCGGAAGCGGGTCGAGGAACTGCTGGAACTGGTCGGTCTGGACCCAACGCAGTTCGGCCGCCGGTACCCGCACGAGCTGTCCGGCGGGCAGCGGCAGCGGGTCGGGGTGGCCCGGGCGCTCGCCGCCGACCCGGTGGTGCTGCTGATGGACGAGCCGTTCTCCGCCGTCGACCCGATCGTCCGGACCCGCCTCCAGGAGGAGTTCCTCCGGTTGCAGGCCGAGGTCCGCAAGACGATCGTCCTGGTCACCCACGACCTCGACGAGGCCGTCCGGCTCGGCGACCGCATCGCGGTGCTCTCTCAGGGCGGCCGCCTGGAGCAGTACGACACCCCCGCCGCCGTGCTCGGCTCGCCGGCCACGCCGTTCGTCCGCGAGTTCGTCGGCGCCGACCGGGGCATCCGCCGGCTGGTGGTCACCCCGCTCACCCGGGACACGGTCGAGCCACTGCCCGCCACCGGTGTCGACGGGCTGCCGACCGTCCCGCTGGGCGGCTCGGCGTACGACGCGTTGGGGGCGCTGCTGACCTCGGCGACCGACCGGGTGGTGGTGACCGACGCGGAGCGGCCGGTGGGTGTGCTGACCCGGACCCGGCTGCTCGACCTCGGCCGGGCCACCGACGGGGAGCGCGCGGCGGGCTGAGACGACGGACCGGGCGGTCGGGACCGTCGTCAGGCCCGGCCGCCGAGACTCGCCGTGCCGATGATCCAACCGGCGAGGAAGCCGTACGTGGCACCGGTCCCGGCCGACTGGATGGCGACGAGCAGGCTCGGGTCCGGGGCCGCGAACGCGGCGAGGAGCGACGCGAAGCCGCCGGCCAGCACGTACGCGGCCCACCCGGTGAAGAACTGGCTGGCCGACCCGGGTACGCGGGCCACCTGCGAGGCGGGCAGCAGCCAGAGGAAGACCGCCGCGAGCACCACCAGCAGCACGGCCCGGAGGTTCGTGGCGACCGGCTCGGCGGTGTCGAACGACCAGGCCGGCCAGGCCAGCAGGCGGAGGAACCACCCGGCGGCCGAGTTCGCGTCGGTGGACGAGCCGGCCCAGTCCACGTACGCGGGGCTGCCGCAGACGCCGACCAGGACGAGCGCCGCCAGCGCGCCGGTACCCGCCGCGGTCCCGTGGCGGGGGACGGACCGGGTCCGGTTGGTGAGCGCCATGATCGGATCAGTTCCCGACGGGCCGGGGCGGGCAAACCTGCTCCGGCACGCCGGTCCGCGCGTCAGCGCCTCACGTGGGGTGCTTCATCAGGTAGTCGATGAAGGCGGCCCGCAGCAGCGGCGCCGACTCCTCGTAGCCGTGGCCGGTCAACTCCCGCCACAGCGCCGCCGCCTCGTCGATGGTCGGGCCGACCGAGTTGGGCGCCCCGTCCAGCACCTCCGCCTCGTCCGCGTTCGGCAGGTGCCGCAACACCGACCAGAAGAAGCCCACGTCGCGGCGCTCCCGGGCGAACGCGAACGCCTGCTCGCGCAGTTCCTCGGTGGAGAGGGCGTCGAGTTCGGCGAACGAGCGGCCGGCCGAGGTCGATGGTGTGTCGGTCATGTCGCCGAGCCTAACCGGCGAGATCGTTTCCGGCCCGACGGACGCGACGCCGGATGGCCGGCGTCCGCGCACCCGGCCGGCGGGCGGCGGTCGCGTCGGCTCACGGGCTCAGCGGTCCTCGGTGTCCCACCGGCGGGGGCCGGTCTCCCAGCGGGAGACGTCCCACGGGTCGACCGGCTCCTCGGCCGACCGCTCGGGCATCGCGGGCGGCCAGGTGGCGGGCGGGTCCGCGCGGGGCACCGTCCAGCCGGTGCTGATCCGGCCGTCGGTGGCGGGAAGGCGCTCCGGCGCCGAGGCCGGCCGCCCGTACGCCTCGACCACCCGGGTGACCACCAGTCCGATTCCGAGTGTCACCGCTCCGAGCGCCCACCGGTCCACCGTCCAGCCCCGCGCGTCGGCGTACGCGAGGACGACCGTGACCAGGCTGACCGCGAGCAGCGTGCCGAAGATCCCGCCGCGCCGGCCGTACGCGCTGGTGCCGGCGAGCAGCGACGTGCCGACGGCCAGCACCGTCCAGTCCAGTCCGGTCCCGGGTGTCACGGGGTCCGCGCCGGCGGTGCCGAGGAGCAGCCCGGCCAGCATCGCCAGCACGGTCGAGCCGACGATCGCGCCGACGGCGACGAGTGCCGCCACGACGCCCCGGCGTCGGGCCGGGTCGACGACCGGACGGAACCGGCCGACCATCCGACGCACCGCCCGCACCGCGCCGAACACGCCCCCGAGCACGGCGACGGCCGCGAAGCCAGCGAACAGCGGGAGCGCGTCCCGTTCCGGGTCGTACGTGCCCTGCGGCAGGACCGCGCCGGTCCGCTGCTCGACGTAGACGACCACCCCGGCCGCGCCGGCCAGACCGGCGGCCCAGGCGGGCACGTGCAGGACCACCACGACGAGGGCGAGCACCAGGCCACCGAGCGTGGCGACGGCAAGGGCCGGGCCGCCGGCGGCGGTCAGACCCCGGTCGCCCTGCTCGGCCATGTGCAGCGCGGCGGCGACGGCGACCGGGCCGATCGCCAGGTTCACCGTGGCGGCCCGCAGGCTCAGGCCGGCAGCCAGGGTGAGCAGCCCGAGCACCACCACGTCGGTCAGCAGGTCACGGAGCCCGTCGCCGCGCAGCGTGTCCGGTGCCTCCTGCCAGAGAAGGTAGGTGCCGGCCGCGAGCGCGACGAGGAGCAGGGTCTCCCAGACGAGGTGGACGACCAGCCGGTCCCGGCCGGGCTCACCGTGGGCGGGATCGTCGAAGACGTTCTCCAGCAAGGCGGCGGGGATCGCCGACGAGGACTCACCGGGGGCGGCCCGCCCCGGGTCGTCGTAGCTCATGCGCCCGCCTCCCACGTGGCCGCGTCCAGGTCCGACGCGCGGGCGGACCGGGGCGGCCGTTGCTCTCCGGTCGCAGGCACCGTACCCGTGCCCGGAGCCGGGCGTAACCCCCTGGTCAGCGTGGGCCGGGCGGGCTCTCCCGCTCGTCGGCCTCGCGCTCGTCCTCGGGACGCTCCGGCACCCGGCAGGAGCGTTCCAGCCAGAGCGCCGCGGCGACCAGCGCCAACGAGGCGAGCAGCCCGCCGAGGGCGGTCGGCCGGTCGTCCACGGCGGCCTCGGTGGATTCCAGGAAGAGCCACCCGGCCAGACCGCCGTAGAAGCCGGCGAAGATCGCGGCGGCCAGGGAGGACGCCTTCGCGAGCACCACGAACCGGGCGACGAGCAGCGGGTTCACCGGGTCACGGCCCGGCTTGCGGTCGATCCGCCCCCGGGTGTTGACCGCCGCGTACGCCTCCAGCACGGCCAGCGCCGCCAGGATGACCACCGGAAGCCAGGGCAGGTCCGGCAGGTAGTCGTAGTAGAGGATGCTGATCAGCAGCCAGGCCACCGCGGCGGCGGCGAGGCCGGCGACCACCAACGTGGACGCTCGGGTGGGGCCCATCCGGCCGGGGCCGGGTGGACCGGACTGCGCCTGGGTCATGCCGGCCGGCTCCACTCGGTCATGCCGTCGACTCTAGCGTCAGATCGGGACGGGGACGCACGTCCAGGGCGTCCTCGGCGGCCGGGCCGGTGGTGAGCAGGTCGGTGAGCCAGCCGTGCCCCGGCAGCCGGCCGTAGGGCTGGATGTCGATCCACGGCCGCAGCACGAACGCCCGCAGGTGCGCACGGGGATGCGGCAGGGTCAGCTCGGCGGAGTCGCTGAGCACCGGCTCGTCGTTTGCTCCCCACACCGCGATCACGTCGACGTCGAGCGTGCGGGGCCCGAAGCGCCGCGCGGGGTCACGCTCGCGGCCCGCCGCGCGCTCCGCGCTCCGGGCCCGCTCCAGCCAGTCGTACGGCGCGGCGTCGGGATCCTCCGCCAGCAGCACGGCGTTGAGGTACGCGGGCTGGTCGGTGTCCCCCCACGGGGGAGTCTCGTACACCCCGGACACCACGCGTACGGCGTCGCCGAACCCCGCCACGGCGCAGCGCAGGTGGTGCAACCGGTCGCCGAGGTTGCTGCCGAGCGACAGCACGGCCCGGCTCACCGGTCGCGCGTCCGGGTCATGGTGACGGCCACGTCGGTGAAGGTGTGCGGGACCGGCGCCTCCGGCTTGTGCACGGTCACCGTCGCGGTGTGCACCCGCCCGTCGGCCAGGCAGACCGTGAGCAGCCGGTCGGCGAGTGTCTCGATCAGGTTGACCGGGTCGCCGGTCACGATCGCGACGAGGCGTTCGGCCAGCTCACCGTAGTGCACGGTGTCCGCCACGTCGTCGGAGCGCGCGGCCGGTCCGAGGTCCAGCTCCAGGACGACGTCGACGACGAAGTCCTGTCCCTGCTCGCGTTCGAAGTCGTACACCCCGTGCCGGCCGTGCGCGCGCAGGCCGATCAGCTGGATCCGGTCGGTCACCGTTCTCCTCCGTGTCGGGCGGTGGCCGCTCCCCGCGCGGCGGCCAGGTGCGGCCGGCCGGTCGCCTGCCAGACCGCGAGGGCGTCCGTGGTGGCACGGACGTCGTGCACGCGTACGCCCCAGGCGCCGGCCGCCACCGCGAGCAGGGTGGTGGCGACGGTCGCCACCTCCCGGCCCTCGGTCGGTCGGGGTGCGCCGTCGGGGCCGGCGAGGAGTCGACCGAGGTAGGACTTGCGACTCGCCGCGAACAGCAGCGGGAAGCCGAGGTCGAGCAACTCCGGCAGCCGGGCGCTGAGTTCCCAGTTGTGCTCCGCGGTCTTGGCGAAGCCGAGGCCGGGGTCGATGACGATCCGGTCGGCGGCGACGCCCGCGCGCAACGCCTCGTCGACGCGCTCGGCGAGTTCGGCGCGGACGTCGGCGACGACGTCGCGGTAGCGGGCCAGCTCACCCATGTGGCGCGAGTGTCCCCGCCAGTGCATGAGCACCCAGGGGCAGCCCGCGTCCCGGACGACCCGCGCCATGTCCGGGTCGGCGAGTCCGCCGGAGACGTCGTTGACCACCACCGCCCCGGCGGCGAGCGCCGCCTCGGCGACGGAGGCACGGCTGGTGTCGATGCTGACCGGTACGCCGGCCGCGACCAGTTCCCGGACCACCGGCAGGACCCGGGTCGCCTCGGTCTCCGCGTCGATCCGGTCGGCGCCCGGCCGGGTCGACTCGCCACCGACGTCCACCAGGTGGGCACCCTCGGCCCGCAGCCGCACGCCGTGTCCGACGGCGGCATCGAGGTCGGCGTACCGTCCGCCGTCGGAGAAGGAGTCCGGCGTGACGTTGAGGACGCCCATCACCACCGGGGCCGGTGCCAGTACCAGATCGGTCACGACTAGACCGTACCGGTCGTCGCGACCGCCCCGGACAGCCCTTCGTCAGGGGTGCTGACATGCCAATTGGAACAGGTGTACGATCGGTCGTCCGGGTCGAATCGGGCAGAGTCTTCGCGGGTTGTCGCATTGGGTGGGTGGCCGTACGCTTTGGAATTGCCCGGCATCGAGATGGCGAAGCCTGGAGGGAGGGCCGAAGCGGGAAAATCCGCCCAAAGCTCGCCACTGACCGTGGTGGGTGACGAACGCAGCGTCGCCAGCGCTGCGCAGAGTGAGCACCGTTCCCGCCAGGCATGCCTACTGCACCACGCGGCTCCGCCGGCCGCGACTTGGGGAGGTTCCAGTGATCGCCATCGAGCTGATGGAGACGGCGTCGTCCGGCGTCGCCCATGCGCTCTCCACGCTGGCGTCGGCGCCGCTCGCCGAGCCGGCACCGAAGGGCATCGACACCGAGGGTGTCGTCACCTTCTTCGCCAGCAAGATCGCCCCGATCCTGCTCGCCGTCCTGGGCGTCATCTTCATCGGTCGGGCCAGCCGGGGTGAGATCTCCAAGGTCCTGACCAGCTCCGCGATCGCGATCGTCGGGTTGGCCTTCATCGCCGGGGCCGCCACCCTGTTCTTCATCGGCGACTATCTGATCGACCTGATCTTCGAATAGGCGCGGGGCACGAGATGCGGCTGCGCACCGACGACGACATCTACCGGGCCCGCCTGGTCTACCTCGGGCCGCCCGGCTACACCCTTCCGGTCCACCTGCCGTACGCCCAGTACGGGCTGTTCATGCTGCTCGTCCCCCTCTACATGTTCATCCACTGGTTGTTCACATTCCAGGTCGAGCTCTTCCCCGCATGGGAGATCGCGCTCGCCATCGTGAGCACCTCGTTCATCTTCCGGTACGTCGACCCGGACCGGCCGGCGCGCATGGTGATCCGCACCGCGCTGACCGACTGGCGACGCACGCGGGAGCCGGCCGCCGAGCAGCGGGACCCCCGCCTGGTCGGCAGCCGGATCAGGATCCGGGAGGAACTGGCATGACCGGGCGTACGTGGAACGACGCGGGTGAGGCGGTCGAATGAGTCGCTCTTCCACGCCGGGCTCCCCGGCCGGGCGCCCGGCCGCACCGAACGGTGACCGTGCGCATTCGTACGACTACACGGACGGTCCGGAGCTGGACGAGGTCGTGCTCGACCAGGCGCTGGTGACCACGCCCGGCCAGGGCGGCGTCGGCGTCTTCCAGGCACCCCGACCCGTGCCACGGCGGACCCCGGCACCCGACCCGGCGCCCTCCACGACGGACAGCGCCGACATCGACTCCCCCTTCCTCGACCTGTTCGGCGGGACCCGACCGGGGGGCGCACGGCCGTCGGCGCCGGCCCGGGAGCCCCGTCCGATCCCGCAGCAGCCCACCATGGGCGAGCCGGCTGCCGCCCCGCCCGCACGGGTCGAGGCACCACTGCCGCCACCCCGGCAGCCCGTCCAGCCGCCCGAAGCGGCCCGCCCCGCCGAGCCGCCCCGGACACCGTCCGCGCCCCTGCGGGTCCAGACCAGCCAGGACCTCTCCACGGTCGGCAGGTCGACGGCGCCCGAGCAGGTCTCCCGTTCCGCTCTCCAGCCGCTGCCGGTGGAGCCGACGCACCCGCTCGACCCGGACGACGACGCGTACGAGGCGCCTGCCAAGGCCCTGCCCCGGGTGCCGCACCAGGCCGGCGACCGCCTGCCCGCGCTCAACCCACCGGCCGCGGATCCGGGCCCGGTCGAGCGCCCGTC
>NZ_JBFAMU010000152.1:0-10590 GCF_040656655.1 Micromonospora sp. NPDC049799 | reverse complement strand
GGACGCTCGTCACCACGCTCGGCGTCGTCCACGACGCCGTCGGACCAACCTCCAAGGACACACCTCCGGACAAATGTGGCAGCCGGGTGGCGGCGGTGCCTACGGTGGCGGCCGGGCGGAACCTCCGCGCCGCAGCCCTGACCCGGAGGCACGCGGTCAGCGGTCGGGTCGGCGGCGTGACGACGGCTACCGCGACGAGCGCGGCGGTTCCTACGGCCAGGTGCCCGGGGGCGACCGCAGCTACCGGGGCGACCGGTACTGACTCGTCCGCACGGATGTTGTGCCCGGGGTGACCGCCGACCGGCGGCCACCCCGAACGGCGTCAGATCCGGCGGAGCACCGCGACGACCCGGCCCATGATGGTCGCGTCGTCGCCGGGGATCGGGTCGAATGCCGGGTTCTGCGGCATGAGCCAGACGTGCCCGTCACGGCGGCGGTACGTCTTCACCGTCGCCTCGCCGTCGAGCATGGCGGCGACGATCTCACCGGAGTCAGCGGTCGGCTGCTGCCGGACGACCACCCAGTCGCCGTCGCAGATGGCCGCGTCCAGCATCGAGTCGCCCTTGACCTGGAGCATGAAGACCTCGCCCTCACCGACGAGCTCGCGGGGCAGGGGGAAGATGTCCTCCACGGCCTGCTCGGCGAGGATCGGCCCACCGGCGGCGATGCGGCCCAGCATCGGCACGTACGCCGGGGTGGGGCGCTGTGCGCGGGACACCTCGTCGTCCATGTCGCTGGGCGCCCGGACGTCCACCGCGCGGGGACGGTTGGGGTCGCGGCGCAGGAAGCCCTTCTTCTCCAGCTCCTTGAGCTGGTAGGCGACGCTCGACGGCGAGACGAGACCGACCGCCTCGCCGATCTCCCGGACGCTCGGCGGGTAGCCGTGCCGGTCGACCCAGGTGCGGATGAACTCCAGGATCCGCCGTTGGCGGGCGGTCAGGTCGACCGTCGTCGGGTCCGGGAAGGCGCTCACCACCGGGGTGACCTGTCGTACGGCCGGCTGCCCGGCCCGGCTGCGCGCGGCGCCGCGGCGTCGGGTGGCCGGCGGACCCGCCTCGGTGATCTTTTGCGGGGTCTTCGGCCGGCTGGCCCGGTCCTCGGTCACGTCCGTCCTCCCTGGTCGGCGCTGGGTGCCTCGGCGGCTCGTGGCGCGTGTGATGTGGTGCCCGGATCGGCGGGGGATCGCCGAAGCCGGTTGTTGATGACCGTATAGGTGAGATCAGTCATTTTCAAACATCTGTACGACCTCGTTCGGCGTGTCGGGGTGAAAATCCGATCGGTTCGTACTCCTGTTCTGATAAATGGTACGTCGGGTCGAACGGCTGTTCGATGGCGGCGGTTCGTCGGCGCCTCCCGACCGGGTGGCCGGTAACCCCCACCGGTGGCGTGGCGTTGGGCTCTCGGGTCGCCCGGAAGGGGGCGTCGCAGGTGACGCGCCGGACACGCCGGCCAACTTGACCTCGGATCGTCGGCGGCATACGGTCGACCCCTAGATGTAGTAGTCACACGGGCGTAAGTCGCCTACAGGTTGGGTTCGACTACCGACCGCACTCCCGTACCGTCGGCACGGCGAAACCATCGGGCGATGGCTCCGCCGTGATGGCGCGTGCCCGGAGGGCGATCGGCGGGCCCGCGGTCGATGGAGGAGGTCGGGCGATGCGGTGTCCGTACTGCCGGCACCCCGACTCCCGGGTCGTCGACTCGCGGGAGGCCGACGACGGCCAGTTGATCCGCCGGCGGCGGTCCTGCCCCGAGTGCGGCAAGCGGTTCACCACCGTCGAGGAGGCGGTGCTCGCGGTGGTCAAGCGCAGCGGGGTGACCGAGCCGTTCAGTCGTACGAAGATCATCGGCGGGGTGCGCAAGGCGTGCCAGGGCCGGCCGGTGGACGAGGACTCGATCGCCCTGCTGGCGCAGAAGGTCGAGGAGACCGTCCGCGCCAAGGGGGCCGCCGAGCTTCCGAGCCATGAGGTGGGGTTGGCGATCCTGGGTCCCCTGCGGGACCTGGACGAGGTGGCCTACCTGCGGTTCGCCAGCGTCTACCGGTCGTTCGACTCGCTCGCCGACTTCGAGCGGGAGATCGAGACGCTGCGGGCCGCCGCACGCGCCCGCGAGGGCGCCGGGGCCGAGGGGGCCGGTGCCGACGTGGCCGGCGCCGCCGGCCGTACACATTGATTTTTGCAGTTTGAGAAGACAGTCGGAACGCGCGGCGGGTGACCGCGCGGACGAGGGGGCGGATGAGATGTCGGGGGATGGTGTGACAACGAGCAGGTCACGGTCGAAGGCTGGCGCGACGGCGGGCCTCAAGGTCGAGCGGGTCTGGACCACTGCGGGGGTGCACCCCTACGACGAGGTCGCGTGGGAGCGGCGCGACGTCGTCATGACGAACTGGCGCGACGGCTCGATCAACTTCGAGCAGCGCGGCGTGGAGTTCCCGGAGTCGTGGAGCGTCAACGCGGCCAACATCGTCACCACCAAGTACTTCCGTGGCGCGGTGGGCACCCCGGAGCGGGAGTGGTCGCTCCGGCAGCTGATCGACCGGGTGGTCACCACCTACCGCACCGCCGGTGAGGAGTACGGCTACTTCGCCAGCCCGGCCGACGCCGAGGTCTTCGCCCACGAGCTGACCTGGATGCTGCTGCACCAGGTGTTCAGCTTCAACTCGCCGGTGTGGTTCAACGTCGGCACGGCGTCGCCGCAGCAGGTCAGC
This sequence comes from Micromonospora sp. NPDC049799, assembly GCF_040656655.1. NCBI lineage: Bacteria > Bacillati > Actinomycetota > Actinomycetes > Micromonosporales > Micromonosporaceae > Micromonospora > Micromonospora sp. NPDC049799. The sequence continues at coordinate 7,883 of NZ_JBFAMU010000152.1, read as the reverse complement.
GCCTGCTTCATCCTCGCCGTCGACGACTCGATGGACTCCATCCTGGACTGGTACAAGGAGGAGGGGCTGATCTTCAAGGGCGGTTCCGGCTCCGGCGTCAACCTGTCCCGGATCCGGTCCTCCCGCGAGCTGCTCTCCTCCGGCGGCAACGCCTCCGGCCCGGTCAGCTTCATGCGCGGCGCGGACGCCTCCGCCGGCACCATCAAGTCCGGCGGCGCCACCCGGCGCGCGGCGAAGATGGTCATCCTCGACGTGGACCACCCGGACATCCAGGAGTTCGTGGTCACCAAGGCGCGCGAGGAGGACAAGATCCGCGCGCTGCGCGACGCCGGGTTCGACATGGACCTCGGTGGCGCCGACATCGTCAGCGTGCAGTACCAGAACGCCAACAACTCGGTCCGGGTCTCCGACGAGTTCATGACGGCGGTGGAGAACGACGGCGGGTTCGACCTGCGGGGCCGGCTCGACGGGGCGACGATCGAGACGATCAACGCGAAGAAGCTGTTCCGCAGCATCTCCCAGGCCGCCTGGGAGTGCGCCGACCCCGGTCTCCAGTACGACGACACCATCAACGACTGGCACACCTGCCCGGAGACCGGGCGGATCACCGCGTCGAACCCGTGTTCGGAGTACCTGCACCTGGACAACTCCTCGTGCAACCTGGCCTCGCTGAACCTGATGAAGTTCCTCCGCGCCGACGGTGGCTTCGAGGTGGAGAAGTTCGTCAAGTCCGTCGAGCTGGTCATCACCGCGATGGACATCTCGATCTGCTTCGCCGACTTCCCGACCGAGAAGATCGGTGAGACCTCCCGCGCCTACCGGCAGCTCGGCATCGGCTACGCCAACCTCGGCGCCCTGCTGATGGCCTCCGGCCTGCCGTACGACTCGGAGCAGGGCCGCTCGGTCGCCGCGGCGATCACCTCGCTCATGACCGGCACCGCCTACCGCCGCTCGGCGGAGCTGGCCGGCGTCGTCGGCGCGTACGAGGGCTACGCCCGCAACGCCGAGCCGCACAAGCGGGTCATGCGCAAGCACGCCGCCGCCAACGACGAGATCAAGCCCACCAGCCCGGTGGCCACCGCGATCGTGCGGGAGGCCACGAAGCAGTGGACCCAGGGCAACAAGGTCGGTGACAGGTTCGGCTGGCGCAACGCGCAGGCCAGCGTGCTCGCCCCGACCGGCACCATCGGCTTCATGATGGACTGCGACACCACCGGCGTGGAGCCGGACCTGGCGCTGGTCAAGTTCAAGAAGCTGGTCGGCGGCGGCTCGATGCAGATCGTCAACCAGACCGTGCCGCGCGCCCTGCGCAGCCTCGGCTACCCCGAGGAGCAGGTCGAGGCGATCGTCGAGCACATCGCCGACCACGGCCACGTGGTGGACGCCCCCGGCCTCAAGCCGGAGCACTACCCGGTCTTCGACTGCGCGATGGGTGAGCGGTCCATCGCCCCGATGGGCCACGTGCGGATGATGGCGGCCATCCAGCCGTTCGTCTCCGGCGCCATCTCCAAGACGGTCAACATGCCGGAGGCGGCGACCGTCGAGGACGTCGAGAAGATCTACTTCGAGGGCTGGAAGCTCGGCCTCAAGGCCCTGGCGATCTACCGCGACAACTGCAAGGTCGGCCAGCCGCTCTCGGTGGGCAAGTCCAACAAGGCCGCCGCCGCGGTGGAGGCCGCGCCGGCCGAGGTCGAGAAGGTCGTGGAGAAGGTCGTCGAGTACCGCCCGGTGCGCAAGCGGCTGCCGAAGAAGCGCCCGTCGCAGACGGTCAGCTTCTCCGTCGGCGGCGCCGAGGGCTACCTCACCGCGTCGTCCTACCCGGACGACGGCCTCGGCGAGGTCTTCCTCAAGATGTCGAAGCAGGGCTCGACCCTCGCCGGTGTGATGGACGCCTTCTCGGTGGCCATCTCCATCGGCCTCCAGTACGGCGTGCCGCTGGAGACGTACGTCAGCAAGTTCACCAACATGCGCTTCGAGCCGGCCGGCATGACCGACGACCCGGACGTGCGCATGGCCGCCTCGGTGATGGACTACATCTTCCGTCGCCTGGCCCTGGACTTCCTGCCGTACGAGCGCCGCGCGGAGCTGGGCATCTTCACCGCCCAGGAGCGGGCCGCCCAGCTGCGGGCCGAGGCGGAGGCGGAGGCCAGCGGTGCGGACCTCACCGCGATGGCCGCCTCCGCCCCGGTCGAGGCTCCCGTCGAGCCGAAGACCGGCCCGATCGCCCAGCCGGCGCAGGAGACCGCCGACGTCGCCGCCGCCAAGCCGGCGCCGTCGGTGGGTTCCAGCACCGAGCTGCTGGAGGCCGTGATCGGCAAGGCCGCCGACGCGCCGCTCTGCTTCACCTGCGGTACGAAGATGCGCCCGGCCGGTAGCTGCTACGTCTGCGAGGGCTGCGGCTCCACCAGCGGCTGCAGCTGACGTACGAGCGCGATGAGCCCCGGGCGCTGGAGCGTCCGGGGCTCATCGCTGTGCGTACTGGTGTGAGTCCAATACTGGACTGCCGGCATGGCGACCACACCGCTCGTCGTACAGGATTTCGGTGCGGAGGTTGCGGTGCTCGGCTGAGTCACCGACCCCACCCGCTGTGATTGTTTGGCGTGACGCATGCCTACCCGTACGGTTCCGCTTGCCTACGCAGCAGCGGCGGGTGACGACCACTGTCGAATTGCTCCTGTCGAGCTGAGTCATGCGTGACGTCACGGCTACCCATGCATGAGGTCCGATAGGCGGCACCGATTCATCCATGACATCAGATCGGTAGGGTCCGACCACCAACCGGTCACCTGGATGCCAGCCAGCTCGTACCGATTCCGCACGCCAGCGCGGTCGGGGCGACCGGCGAGCGGCCACGAACCACGGCGACCGGCCGTCGAGCCGCCGGTGCCGCGTAGAAAGCTGCCGCCAAGAGCGACGACGTAATCGAGCTCCTGTTCAGCGGTCCTCGTCGCCGTCGATCGGGCGCGGCGGGCGGTTGTGCCGAGCCTCCACGGCCCGGTCCTTCCGGTGTGGAGCTGTGGCGGCTGTGGCGGGCCGTGGCCGTGCGCGACGAGGCGCGACGAGCTGCGGGCGGAGTTCGACGGTGCTCCCGTCTCGCTCGCGAGCCACATGGGCTCGTACCTCGTCTGGGCCGCCGAGGACCTGACCTGGGTCCCGGCGGGGGCAGCTGCACCGACGGTTCCTCGGGTGGGTCCGGTGAGTGTCCTGCGGCGGGGGGATGAGCGCTTCCACTACAGCGACGGCTCGCACCGGTGGATCCCGCCCGATCCGGACCACGACCAGGAGGTGTGGAACGAGCCGTCATCCGAACGAGACGCGGAGTGCCGGCGGCTGACCGTACGCCCACGGCGACTGCCGTGCCGGAACCCGGCACGGCAGTCGTGGGCCGTCAGCCGGCGTGCTTCTGCTGGCAGGGCACGCAGAAGCGCGCGTGGGGCAGCACCTCCAGGCGTTCGGCGGGGATCGGCGCGGTGCACCGCTCACACGTGCCGTACCGCCCCTCGGCGATGCGGCGCAACGCGTCGGTGATCTGGTCCAGGCTCTGGCGGGTGGCGGCGATCAGCGCGCTCCGGGTGTGGGCCTCGCCCGGGTCGCCGGTGTCCGCGGTGAGCTGCGTCAGCCGCGCGGTGTGCACCTCGAAGTCGTGGGTCAGTGCGGCGCGCAGCGTGTCGAGTCGTTGCCGCTCGTCCGGGTGCAGATGGGTGGTCATGGCGTGAACTCCTCGGGAAAAAGAAAAAGGGCCGAAGCGCTGACGCTTCGCCCTGGTGGCTGGTCGGGATGTACTCGTACCGCGCCACGGAGGACCACGTCCGGTCGGGCTCGGCGGCATGGAGGCCGCCGAACCGGCGGCGGACGGCACGGCGGTGCGCACCACCCGGATCACCGGGGTGGTGGACCACGCGCGGCGGCGGGCGGCAGCGTACGCCGCCGCCGTCACGACGACGGCGCCCGTCTGCTGATCCGACCGAGGCATCCGGCCACCATAGGCCGGGAGCACGAGGAAGCCAATGCCCTTTCCGCAGGCAGCCGCCGCGTCAGCTCCGGACGCGCTCGTGCCGTAGCAGGACCACGCCGTTGCCGAAGGTGCGGGTGCCGGCCAGCCGCAGCGGTCGCCGGTCGCCGTCCGCGGGAAAGAGCGGCCGACCCGCACCGAGAAGCACCGGGTGTACGTAGATCCGGTACTCGTCGACCAGGTCGTGCCGGGCGAACTCGGCGATCAGGTCCGCTCCGCCGAGCGCGAGGTCCCCGCCCGGCTGGGCCTTGAGCCGGCGGACCTCGTTCGGGTCGACCTCGCGGATGACGGTCGCGTTCCAGTCGGCCTTATCCAGGGTGCGCGAGTAGACCACCTTCGGCATGTCCCGCCAGATGCCGGCGTACTCGACCATCGCCGGGCTGCTCGCCGGATCCTGGTCCGCGGTCGGCCAGAACGCGGCCATCAACTCGTACGAGCGCCGCCCGTTGAGGAACCCGCCCATCTCGCGGATCTCGGCGTTGAAGTGCCGGTGCAGCTCCTCGTCGACCTGGTGCCAGCCGAGGTCGCTGTCGGGCCCCTCGAAGTACCCGTCCACCGACACGTTCATGTGCACGACGATCTTCCGCATGGGTTCGTCCTCCCTGTCCGGCCGTCAGGCGGCTCCCGGCATCCCCGTCAGCTGTGACAACGAGAGCCGGCTAGCCGGCGTGCCCACGGACGTCCCGGGACAGGTTGGCAGACAGCGTGAGACTCGTCAGCCCACGCGGCGGTACGTCGACCTCGGCGACCTCGCTGCCGCCCTCGATCAGGGGCGACGAGGCGGTCACCCGGACGCGCTCCGGTGCGGTGAGCGACACCGTCATGGTGGTGACGCCACGTTGGTCGGTCGTGCCGGTGCCGAGCGGACGACCGTCAAAGGTCGTCGCGGTCACCCGTACGCCCTCGGACGTGAGCGCGAAACACTCGGCTCCGGCTGCCGTGCAGGCGCTGAGGCGGAGTTCCACCTCGAGGGTCGTCGTCTCGTCGGTGCCCGAACAGCCCGCCACCAAAAGAGCAGCCGCCACCGCCGGCACGATCCATCCGCGCCCGACCACTATCTCCTCCGCCCGGAGCCGGATCGACGGAAGGCTCCTGTCCGGGGACCGTACCGTCGGGTGCGCTGACGCGCGGTCCCCCGGGGCGTGACCCCGCACGGGGTCAGTGACATCGGGGCAGGTCGCGACGGTGCGGACACCCCGATGGCCGGGACATCGAGTGGATCAAGCCCTGGGACGGGGGCTAGGGTCAGCCGGACCGCGATCCGGAGCGGCGTACGGGAGGTCCGATGTCCCTGGCCCTGTTCACCCTCGGCGGCACCATCGCCATGGCGGGCGCCGACCGGGGAGTCGTCACCCGGCTGACCGGCGAGGACCTCACCGCCGCCGTACCCGCCCTGGCCGAGATCGGGCTGCCCCTGGACGTACGCGACGCGCACGCGGTGCCCAGCGCCGACCTCACGTACCGCCAGCTGCTCGACGTGGTCGACGCCGCCTCGCGGGCGGTGACCGCCGGCGCGACCGGCGTGGTGGTGACCCAGGGGACCGACACGCTGGAGGAGACCGCGTTCCTGGCCGACCTGGTCTGGCCGCACGACGCGCCGCTGGTGTTCACCGGCGCGATGCGCAACCCGACCCTGGCCGGCGCGGACGGGCCGGCGAACCTGCTCGCCGCCGCCCGGGTCGCCGCCGCGCCGAGCGCCCGTGGCCTCGGCGTGCTCGTCGCGGTCAACGACGAGATCCACGCCGCCCGCTGGGTACGCAAGACGCACAGCACCAGCACCGGCACCTTCTCGTCGCCGAACGCCGGCCCGGTCGGGCACGTGATCGAGGGTCGGGTGCGGGTGCTGGCCCGGCCGGAGCGTCGGGTGCCGCTTCCACGGGTCGACCCGGGCCGTCTCGACGCCACCCGCGTCGCGTTGCACACCGCGACCCTGGACGACGACGCGCTGCTGCTCGGTGGTGTCGCCGACGCCTGCCACGGCCTGGTGGTCGCCGGCTTCGGCGTCGGGCACGTCCGGCCGGCGCTCGCGCCGGTGCTGGGTGCGCTCGCCGAGCGGATGCCGGTCGTGCTGACGTCCCGCACCGGCGCCGGGTCGGTCCTGCGGCACACCTACGGCGCAATCGGCTCGGAGACGGACCTGCGACGGCGGGGGCTGGTCGACGGCGGCCTGCTCGATCCGTACAAGGCGAAGGTGCTGCTCCGGCTGCTCCTCGCCGCCGGCGTGGATCGCGACGGGGTCGTGGCCGCCTTCGCCGACCACGGTTGACGTGGTTGATCCACTCGCCTTCACCGAAACCGGGGTGTCCCGCGAGCGACGACACCCCGACTTCAATGACGCCGAGTGGATCAAGCGGCCCGCCCGCCGCGGTCGCGCCCTGACCGGTCCCTAGACTGGCCCGGATGACCGGAGAGCGACGACCCCTGGCCGGCCGGCCGCTCACCGAGCCGCACCCGTCCCGCCTCGCGCACGACCACCCCGATCGGGAGCGGATCGTCGCCGCGCACACCGCCGCGCTGGCCGCCGGTGAGGCCGGCTACCCGGACCCGGCGACCGGCCTGTTCGTGCTCAGCGCGGGGTTCCTGGCCCGGCGTGGCACCTGCTGCGGGCGCGGCTGCCGGCACTGCCCGTACGTCGACGACCCGACCTGACGGCCGGGCCGCAGCGGGAACGGCCGGGCCGCAGCGGGAACGTCAGCCGGCGGCGACGAAGACCCGGGAGGCGACCTCGCGCGGCAGCCGGACCCGGTCGCCGGAGCGGTCGATGGAGACGCCGTCGCGTTCCTGGGCGACGGTCACCGTGGCACCCGGGTCGACCCCCGCCGCGTGCAACTGCCGCAGCACGTCGGCGTCCGTCTGCACGCTCTCGCAGATCCGCCGGACCACGACCGGCCCGGACAGGCCGGGGAACGCCAGGTTGCGCTCACCCTCGGCCGCCTCGGCGGCCGGCCCGGGGGAGCCCAGCTCCTCCAGCCCCGGGATCGGGTTGCCGTACGGCGAGCGGGTCGGCCGGTTGAGCAGGTCGTAGACCCGCTTCTCGACCGCGTCGCTCATCACGTGCTCCCACCGGCAGGCCTCCTCGTGGGCCTCCTCGTAGGGCATGCCGATGACGTTGACCAGCAGCAGCTCGGCGAGGCGGTGCTTGCGCATGACCGAAACGGCGGCGCCGCGGCCCTCCGCCGTGAGCGCGAGGTGGCGGTCACCCTCGACGGTGAGCAGGCCGTCCCGCTCCATCCGGGCGACGGTCTGGCTGACGGTGGGGCCGCTCTGCCGGAGCCGTTCGGCGATCCGGGCGCGCAGCGGTGGCACCCCCTCCTCTTCCAGCTCGAGGATGGTGCGCAGGTACATCTCGGTCGTGTCAACCAGATCATGCTTCACGTCAGTGGCCCTCCGGTGCACGATGCTACCCCGCGCGACCGACGACGCCCGCTGTCGAACCGCGAGGCCCGCACCCGGATGGTGTTGACTGGTCGCCATGTCCGGTACCGAAGATCTCCTCGTGGAGGCCGACCGGCTCGCCGTCGAGCTGGACCGCGCCGACCCGCCCACCGTGCTCGACGTCCGCTGGCGGCTGATTGGCCCACCGGGGCGGGACGACTACGCGGTGGCCCACCTGCCCGGCGCGGTCTTCGTCGACCTGGACACCGAGCTGTGCGGCCCGCCGGGCGCCGCCGGTCGGCACCCGCTGCCCGACCCGGCCGCGCTCCAGGCCGCACTATCGTCGGTCGCGTGGCTGCTAAGGGTCTGGCCGACGAGCTGCACGACCGCGGCTATCTGGTCATCGACGGGTTGGACGGCAAAGCCCACTACGTCGCGTTGGACGCCCGCGACGAGCTGGCGAACTATCCCATCGGCGCGGTGGTGGAGGTACGCG
>NZ_JBFAMU010000151.1:0-10638 GCF_040656655.1 Micromonospora sp. NPDC049799 | reverse complement strand
GGCCGGCCGCAGGGTCTCGGCGGCGGCGATCGCGGCGAGCACGGCGGCGGCCTTGTTGCGGGTCTCCTGGTCCTCGGCGGCCGGGTCGGAGTCGGCCACCACGCCCGCGCCGGCCTGCACGTAGGCGCGCCCGTTCCGCATCAGGGCGGTCCGGATCGCGATCGCCATGTCCAGGTCGCCGCCGAAACCGAAGTAGCCGACGGTGCCGCCGTAGAGGCCGCGCCGGACCGGCTCCAGCTCCTCGATGATCTCCATGGCCCGCACCTTGGGCGCGCCGGAGAGCGTGCCCGCGGGGAACGTCGCGGCGAGCGCGTCGAAGGCCGTCCGGTCCTCCCGGAGCATGCCGACGACCGTGGAGACGATGTGCATGACGTGGCTGTAACGCTCGATGGTGGCGAACTCCGGCACCTCGACCGTGCCGGGCCGGCACACCCGCCCCAGGTCGTTGCGGCCGAGGTCGACCAGCATCACGTGCTCGGCCCGCTCCTTGGGGTCGGTGAGCAGCTCGGCGGCGAGCCGGGCGTCGGCCTCCGGGGTGCTCCCGCGCGGGCGGGTGCCGGCGATCGGGTGCAGCAGCGCCCGGCGCTCCCCGTCAACGGCGGTGGTCACCTTCACGTGCGCCTCGGGCGACGAACCGACGATGTCGAAGCCGTCGAAGCGCAGCAGGTACATGTACGGGCTCGGGTTGGTGGTGCGCAGGACCCGGTACACGTCCAGCGGGTCCGCGTGGGTTTCCCGCTCGAAGCGCTGGGCGAGCACGATCTGGAAGCACTCGCCGGCCCGGATCGCCTCCTTGGCCGCCTCGACGGCCTTCGGGTAGCCGCCCTCGGGCGTCCGGCAGAGCACGTCACCGGCCGGCGGCCGGTCCACCGTCGAGATCATCGGCGGGATGGGCCGGGACAGGGCCGTCGTCATCGCGTCCAGCCGGCCGACGGCGTGGTGGTACGCGGCGACGACCCGGGCGTCCCGGTCCGGTTCACCCGGCGGCGGGAGGACCGCGTTGGCGACCAGGATCGCCGAGCCGTCGTAGTGGTCCAGCACCACCAGGTCGGTGGCGAGCATCATGCCCAGCTCGGGCACGCCGAGGTCGTCCTCGGTCAGGTCGGGCAGCCGCTCGAAACGCCGGATCAGGTCGTAGCCGAGGAAGCCGACCATCCCGCCGGTCAGCGGCGGCAGGTCGGCGGCCGGGTCGGGGGGCGGCCCGGCCAGCGCCTCGACCGTCGCCCGCAGCACCTCGACCGGGTCACCGGAGGTGGGCAGGCCGGCCGGCGGCTGCCCGGTCCACGTCGCCACACCCTCGGACGTGGTCAGGGTGGCGCTGCTGCGCACACCGATGAAGGAGTACCGCGACCAGGCCAGCCCGGCCGAGCCGACCCCCTGCTCGGCCGACTCCAGCAGGAACGTTCCCGGCCCGCCGGCGAGCTTGCGGTAGACGCCGACGGGGGTCTCCGCGTCGGCGAGCAGCCGCCGGGTGACCGGAACGACCCGCCAGGCTCCCGCGCGGGCCGCGAAGGTGGCCAGGTCCGGGCTGACCGTGCCGTCGGTCACGACTGCCCCCCGGCGCTGACCGGCAGCTCCGAGAAGAAGCACGTGCGGTGCCCGGTGTGGCAGGCCGCACCGACCTGGTCGACGCTCACCAGCAGCGCGTCGCCGTCGCAGTCCAGGGCGACCGAGCGGACGTACTGGTGGTGGCCGGAGGTGGCGCCCTTGACCCAGTACTCCTTCCGGCTGCGCGACCAGTAGGTGGCGCGGCCGGTGGTCAGGGTGCGGTGCAGCGCCTCGTCGTCCATCCAGGCGACCATCAGCACCTCCCCGGAGTCGTGCTGGCGGACCACCGCGGCCACCAGACCGTCCGGGGTGCGGCGCAGCCGGTCGGCGATGGCCGGGTCGAGCCGGGAGGGCCGGACCGGGCCGTCCGCCGGCTGCGGGCTGGGGTGGGCGCCGTTCACCGGCGCGTCAGGTACGGGCACAGTGACCCATTGTCCCGCACGCGGCGCGGGCACCGGAGCGGGCTCCCGTCTGCCAGAATGCCGGTCCGGTCGACACCCGCCCTAGTGGCCGACGAACCTCATCGCCGCCTCGGGATACCGTTCGCCGGCCGCCGCTCCGGGCGGCACCGCCGCGCTCAGCCGTGCCACCTGGTCCGGGCCGAGCCGCAGGTCGGCCGCCGCCGCGTTCTCCTCCAGGAACCGGACCCGCCTGGTGCCCGGGATCGGGAGGATGTCCCCGCCTTGGGCCAGCAGCCAGGCCAGCGCCGCCTGGGCCGGCGTGCACCCGATCTCCGCCGCCACCGCCCGGACCGCCTCGACCAGCTTCAGGTTGGCGTCCAGGCTGCCGTCGGCGAAGCGCGGAGCGTGGCGTCGCCAGTCGTCGTCGGCAAGCTGGTCGCGACCCGTGATCGCCCCGGTGAGCAGGCCCCGCCCGACCGGCGAGTACGCCACCAGCGACACGCCCAGCTCCCGGCAGGTCGCCAGCATCTCGCCCTCGACGTCCCGGCTGAACAACGAGTACTCCATCTGCACCGCCGCGACGGGGTGCACCGCGTGCGCGGCGCGCAGCGTGGCCGGGCTGACCTCGGAGAGCCCGATGAGGCGTACCTTGCCGGCGGCGACCAGCTCGGCCATCGCGCCCACGGTCTCCTCTATCGGGGTCGCGGGGTCGCGCCGGTGCAGGTAGTAGAGGTCGATCGTGTCGATCCCGAGCCGGCTCAGCGACGCGTCACACGCCTCGCGGGCCCAGGCCGCGCTGCTGTCCACGAAGAAGCCGGGGGTCCCGGTGCCGCCGGAGCCGGCGCCGCTGGTCCGGTTGCCGAACTTGGTGGCCAGGAAGACCTCGTCGCGGCGGGCCCGGACGACCGGGCCGAGCAGCCGCTCGTTCGCGCCCGCGCCGTACATGTCGGCGGTGTCGAGGTGGTTCACGCCGAGGTCGAGGGCACGGTGCAGGGTCCGCGTCGACTCGGTGTCGTCGCTCGCGCCGTACGCGAAGCTCATGCCCATGCAGCCGAGGCCGACGGCCGACACCTCCGGTCCGCGCGCGCCCACCCGTCGCCTCACCATGCGTTCCCCTCCTCCGCCCGCCGGTAGATGTCGATCTTGTAGTCGAGCACCTTCAGGTCCTCCTCCAACTCGGCCATCCGATCGAGCACCCTGGCGCGGTGCGCCTCGAAGAGCGCCCGCCGCTCCCGCAGGGTGGCGTCGCCGTGGCGGGCCAGTTCCGCGTAGCGGCGCATGTCGCGTACCGGCATCCCGGTGCGGCGCAGCCGCGTGAGCAGGAGCAGCCAGTCGACGTCGCGCCCGGTGTACCGCCGCCGGCCGGCCGAGTCGCGCCCCACCGGGGCCACCAGCCCCTCCTGCTCGTACCAGCGCAGCGTGTAGGTGGTCAGGCCGACCCGCTCGGCCGCCTCGGAGACGGTGAGGGTCGGCTCCCGCGTGCTGATGTCCACGGGCTCAAGGCTTCCAGTTCGAGTGCACGCGAAGTCAACCGTTGCGCGCAGGTCGGTTATTCATCTAGCGTTGAGTTCAACAGGTGTTGAGTTTTTGGGGAGGTGTCATGGAGGACGCGATCGTCGTCCGGGACCTGGTCGTCGACCGGGGCGGGCGGCGGGTGCTGCACGGGATCGACGCGGTGGTGCCGCGCGGGGCGGTCACCGGGCTGCTCGGGCCCAGCGGCAGCGGCAAGACCACCTTGATGCGCGCGGTGGTCGGGGTGCAGGTGGTCACCGCCGGCACCGTCACCGTGCTCGGCCGGCCGGCGGGGTCGCCCGATCTGCGCCGGCGGGTCGGCTACCTGACCCAGGCGCCCAGCGTCTACCCGGACCTGACGGTCCGGGAGAACGCCCGCTACTTCGCCGCCCTGCACGGTCGGGGTCGGGCCGCCGCCGACCGGGCGGTGGCCGACGTCGGGCTCGCGCGCGCCGCCACCCAACTGGTCGGCACCCTCTCCGGCGGTCAGCGCAGTCGGGCGTCGCTCGCCTGCGCCCTGGTCGCCGAGCCGGAGCTGGTCGTGCTCGACGAGCCCACCGTGGGCCAGGACCCGGTGCTACGGGCCGACCTGTGGGCGCAGTTCCACGCCATGGCCGCGACGGGCACCACCCTGCTGGTCTCCAGTCACGTGATGGACGAGGCGGCCCGCTGCGACCGGCTGCTGCTGATCCGCGAGGGGCGGCTGATCGCCGACGACAGCCCCGACGCGATCCGCGCCGCCGCCGGTTCCGACGACCTGGACGAAGCGTTCCTCCGGCTGATCCGCGCCACCGAGGCCGACGTCGAGGAGGCGTCGTGAATCCCCGGATCCTCGCCGCCACCACCGGCCGCATCCTGCGCCAGCTCCGGCACGACCGGCGCACCCTGGCGCTGCTCGCGGTGGTGCCGTCCGCGCTGCTCACCCTGGTCTACTTCATGTACGTCGACCAGCCCGCCCCGCCCGGCGCGCCCTCGACCTTCGACCGGGTCGCGCTGATCATGCTCGGCTTCTTCCCCTTCGTGATCATGTTCCTGGTGACCAGCATCGCGATGCTGCGCGAACGCACCACCGGCACGCTGGAACGCCTGCTCACCACACCGCTGGGCAAGCTCGACCTGCTCTTCGGCTACGGCCTCGCGTTCGGTCTGGCCGCCTCCGTCCAGGCGGTGATCGCCTCGGCCGTGGCGTACTGGGTCTTCGACCTCGACACCGCCGGGCACAGCGGCCTGGTGCTGCTGATCGCGGCACTGAACGCGGTGCTCGCCGTCGCGCTCGGGCTGTTCTGCAGCGCCTTCGCCCGCACCGAGTTCCAGGCCGTACAGTTCATGCCGCTCGTGGTGGTCCCCCAGCTCCTGCTGTGTGGGCTGTTCGTGCCCCGGGGTGAGATGGCCGGCTGGCTGCAGGCGGTCAGCGACGCGCTGCCCCTGTCGTACGCCGTGGAGGCGTTGCAGGAGGTCGGCGCCAACGCCGAACCCACCGGCACGATGTGGCGGGACCTGGCGGTCGTCGCCGGGTCGGCGGTGCTGGCCCTGGTGCTCGCCGCCGCGACCCTGCGCCGCCGCAGCGGCTGACGCCGGCGGGGCACGGCCCGCCGACCACGGCACGACCGGTGGCGGGCCAGGACGGGAAAGGGACGAAGGACGGCGATGGCGCGGCGAACGGGACGGCGACCGGGCAACCCGGACACCCGGGAGGCGATCCTGCGGGCGGCACGCGACGCGTTCGCGGACCGGGGCTACGACGCCGCCTCGATCCGCGCCATCGCCGCCGTGGCCGGGGTGGACCCGGCGCTGGTGCACCACTACTTCGGCAACAAGGACCAGCTCTTCCTGGCGGCGATGAACGCGCCGCTGAACCCGGGCGAGCTGCTGCCGGCGGTGCTCGCCGGGGACCGGGACGGCATCGGCGAACGACTGGCACGGACGTTCCTCGGGGTGTGGGACTCGCCCGCCGGCACCGCCGGGGTGGCCCTGCTGCGCTCGGCGCTCAGCAACGAGTGGACCGCCCGGCTGCTGCGCGAGTTCATCACCACCCAGGTGCTCCGGCGGGTCCTGGAGCACCTCGACGTCGACCCGGCGGAGCTGCCCATGCGCGGCTCGCTGGTGGCGAGCCAGCTCATGGGGCTGGCCATGGTCCGGCACGTGGTGAAACTGGAGCCGGCCGCCTCCGCCGATCCGGAGCTGCTGGTCGCCGCCATCGCGCCGACCCTCCAGCGCTACCTCACCGCCCCCCTCAAGGTGTAAGGAAGGGTCAGGCGTGCTCGGCGGGGCGCGGGGTGCCGGCGCAGGGGCGCAGCACCGGGCGCAGCAGGTGGGCCAGGTCCGCCGGTTCGGCCAGCGGACGCGGGAAGGTCAGCCGGGCGCGGCGACGGGCGGCCGGCCGGCCGTACGCGACGAGCATCCCGTACCGGTCCAGCCGGACCACCCGCGGCGCGGTCCCCGGGCCGCCGTCGGCCAGGCCGAGCTGCCGACGCAGGTACGCGGCCATCCGGTCGGCGTGCTGGTCGGCGAGGTCGGCCAGCAGGCCCCCCTCGGCGGCGTGCAGCGGATCCGGCTCGGCCTCCGCGTACGCCCCGGGGTCGATCCGGCGCACGGCGCCGGCGCGTTCCCAGCGGGCCTCGGCCACCTCGAACCGGAACAGGCGGAAGCGGGTGCCGACGTCGAGCAGGTCACCGGTCGGCTCCACGGCCGCGAAGTCCAGCGCGGCGGCGCGGGCCTCGGTCCCGTGCAGCGGCGTGGCCCAGCCGGAGACCCAGGCCCGGCCGAGCGACGGCGCGCCGGCCGACGGCGGCAGGTCCAGGACGTCCAGGACCGCCGGTACGTCGGTGCCACCGTCGACCGGTCGCAGCGCGGCCGCGAGGTCGCTGACCACGGGCACGAGCAGGAGCACCCGCCCGTCCGGGTCGGTGACGTGCCGGGCGTGGTGCGGGCCGGGCCGGTGCGCCACGTGGACGAGACCGGGCAGCCGGCCCGCGACGAGGGTGCGGACGATCTCCGCCGGGCTGGGTCGCACGGCACGACCTCCTCAGTAGGTTAGGCTCACCTAACTCGGAGGGTAGAGCACCACGACCGTCGCGTCTACCTGGTCTGTTCCAGCCACGAGGCGTAGAGCAGGCCATAGATCGACCCGGGGTCGCGCACCAATTCGTCGTGCGGGCCGCGCTGCACGATCCGCCCCCGGTCCACCACGATCACCTCGTCGGCGGACTGGGCGGTGGAGAGCCGGTGCGCGATGGCGAGCGTCGTCCGTCCCCGGGTCACCGCGTCCAGGGTGCGCTGCAACCGCACCTCCGTGGCGGGGTCGACCGCGCTGGTCGCCTCGTCCAGCACCAGCAGGTCCGGGTCGGCGACGTACGCCCGGGCCAGCGCCACGAGCTGCCGCTCCCCCACACTCAGCGCCTCGCCGCGCTCCCCCACCGGCGTGTGCAGCCCCGACGGCAGCCCCTCCAGCCAGTCGGCCAGCCCCAGCTCGGTGAAGGCCGTCGTGAGCTGCGCGTCGGTCAGGTCCGGACGGGCGAAGCGGACGTTCTCCGCCACCGTCGCGTCGAACAGGAAGCCGTCCTGCGGCACCATCACCACCCGGGACCGCAGCGAGGCGAACCGCACCCGGTCCAGCGGCACACCGGAGAGCAGCACCGCGCCCTCGGTGGGGTCCATCAACCGGGTGACCAGCTTCGCGAAGGTGGTCTTGCCGCTGCCGGTCTCCCCCACGATCGCCACCCGGCTCTTCGCCGGGATCTCCACCTCGATGTCGTGCAGCACCGGCGCGCCGCCCGGGTAGGCGAACCGCACCCCGGCGAACCGGATGTCCAGTGGCCCGGACGGCAGGTCCCGGCCCTGGGCCCCCGGATCGGCGACGTCCGGTTCGACGTCCAGCACGTCCAGCACCCGGCGCCAGCCGGCGATCGCGTTCTGCGCCTCGTTGAGCACCTCGGTGGCGATCTGCACCGGCTGGATGAAGAGCGTGACCAGGAACAGGAAGGCCGTCACCTCGCCGATGCTGAGACTCCGGTCGGCGCCGAGGGTCACCCCGAGCACCACCACACCGGCCAACGCCACCCCGGCGGCCAGCTCGCCGACCGAGCTGCCCAGGATGCTGATCCGGATCGCCTTCTGCTGCGCGCGCCGCTGGCTGTCGATCGCCTCGTCGAGGCGACGGGCCGTGCGCCCGGCGATCCCGTACGCCCGGATCACCGGCGCGCCCACCACGCTCTCGGCGATCGTCCCCAGCAGGGTGCCGGTGCGCTGCCGGACCACCCCGTACGCCCCGGCGAGCCGGCGTTGCAGCGCCCGGATCACGAACACCGCCGGCAGGAACGCGGCGAACACCACCAGGGTCAACTGCCAGGAGTACACGAACATGACCAGCGTCGTCACCACCAGCTGACCGAGGTTGATCAGCAGGATCACCCCGCCCCACTGGAGGAACTGGGTGATCTGGTCCACGTCACTGGTGACCCGGGAGACCAGCGAGCCCCGTCGCTCGGACTGCTGGTGCAGCATCGACAGGTCGTGCACGTGCCGGAACGCCCGGACCCGCACGTTGGCCAGCGCGGTCTCGCTGACGGTGAAGAGCCGGCGCATCATCAGGTAGCCGCAGAGCGTGGTCACCACCAGCACCGCGGCCGTCACGGCGACCACCGTCCAGACCACGCCCAGGTCGAGCCCGCCGAGGATGCCCCTGTCGATGCCCTGCTGGACGGCGACCGGCACCGCCGCCCGGCCGACCATGTAGACGAGCGCCAGGCCCAGCGTGCCGGCGAGGCCCACCCGCAGCTCCGGGGAGAGCGCGAGCCCTCGCCGCAGCGTCTGCCAGGTCGTCTCGGCCGGCTCCGTGCGCCCCTCCTCCGGGGTCGTCGTGGTGCTGCTCACCGGACTGGCCTTTCGTTCGCGACTGCGGGGCTCGCAAGCTCACTCCTCGCGCTCACCGGTCCACCTCGATCTCCAGGCCGGACGCCAGCGGCGGCGTGACCTCGTCGGCGTACGTGCGCTGCTCGGCCTGCTCGACCTCCGCCTGCTCATAGGCGGTGACCAGGTCGGCGTAGCCGGAAACGGTGGCGAGCAGCTCGGTGTGCGTACCCCGGGCGATCACCCGCCCCTGCTCCAGGTAGACGACCTCGTCGGCGAGGGCGATGGTCGCCCGCCGGTACGCGACCACCAGGATCGACGCCGCCGGCGCTCCCGCCGCACCCGTGGACGAGCGCAGACCGGCCAGGATGGCGGCCTCCACCCGCGGGTCCACGGCGCTGGTCGCGTCGTCGAGCACCAGCAGTCGGGGTCGGCCGGCGAGCGCGCGGGCGAGGGTGAGCCGCTGCCGCTGGCCGCCGGAGAGCGAGGTGCCCCGCTCACCGACCCGCGTGTCCAGGCCCTCGGGGAGAGCGGCGACGAAGCCGTCCGCCTCGGCCAGCCGCAGGGCCGCCCACACGTCCTCGTCGCCGATGCCCGGCCGGTCCAGGGTGATGTTGGCCCGCACGGTGTCGTCGAAGACGAAGGGCACCTGGGCGACGAGCGCGGCGGTGCCGGCCAACGAGGCGGCGGTGAGGTCGCGGACGTCGACACCGTCGACGCTGACCGAGCCGGCGTGCGGGTCGACCAGGCGGACGGCGAGCGACGCGATGGTGGACTTGCCGGAGCCGGTCGGGCCGACCAGGGCGACGGTCCGGCCGGCCGGGACGGTGAAGGTGACCTCGCCCAGCACCTCGGTGCCGGGCAGGTGCGCCTCGGCCGGCTCGTACGCGAAGTGCACGTCGGAGAAGGTCAGCGTGGCGGGTCGGGGGTCGGCGGGGTCGAGGACCCTCTCGCCGTACGGCATCTCGCCGGTCGCGTCGAGCACCCGGCGCACCCGGTCCCAGCCGGCGACGCTGCGGGGCAGCTCGGCGAGCACCCAGCCGATCGCGCGGACCGGGAAGGCCAGCACGGTGAACAGGAACGCCACGCTGACCAGTTCCGCGACGCTGATCGCGCCCTGCCGCAGCCGGATGGTGCCGACCACCAGCACCGCGAGGGTGCCGAGGCTGGGCAGGGTCTCCAGCATCGGGTCGAAGACCCCGCGGAGGCGGCCCACCGCGACCAGGGCGTCGCGTAGCTCCCGGGCGTGGGCGGCGAACCGGTCGGTCTCCTGCGCCTCCCGGCCCATCGTCTTGACCACCAGCGCGCCGTCGAAGCTCTCGTGGGCGATGCCGCTGACCTCGGCGCGCAGCAGCTGCGCCCGGGCCTGCCGGGGAGCCATCCGGCGGCTGTAGACGACGTTGAGCGCGAACAGCGCCGGGAAGACCGCGAGCCCGACCAGGGCCAGCGCCCAGTCCGTGACGAACAGCGTGCCCACCGCTCCGACCAGCATCACCAGCGTGCCGACGGCGAACGGCAGCGGGGCGATCGGGTACCACGCCGCCTCCACGTCGGAGTTGGCGTTGGACAGCAGGGTGCCGGTGGCGTTGCGGTGGTGCCAGGACAGCGGGAGGTCCAGGTAGCGGCGGGTGACCCGGCGGCGGTAGGCGGCCTGGAGGCGGTACTGCATGTAGCCGGCACCGAGGCGCCGGCCGAAGATGCCCACCACCCGGAGCACGCTGATGCCGAACAGCGTCGCCGCGGCCAGGGCGAGCGCGCCGACCTCCACCGAGCCGCGCTCGATCGCCGGCACCACCACGTCGCCGACCACCCCGCCGACCACGTACGCGCTGCCGATCACCATCAGACCGAACAGCACGCTGCCGCTCACCGCGACCGCGAAGATCCGCGGCTGCTCCCGGATCGCCTTCCCGAGGACGACGAGCCCTCGGGCGAGCACGTCCCGACTTGTCCTGGTCGCCACACTCTCCCCCGCCGTAAGCCGCAATTATCTCTCCCATCCTTACCGCTGTGGGACCGCTCCGCTGACCCGGGAGCCCTATGTCCAGCGTCACGTCCGCGCCACGACCGGACGCCACGCCGCGCGGCCCGCGCCGACCAGCGCTCCACCGGCGGCGTGGGCCCGCCCGCCCTAGGATCGTGGCCATGCCGCGGTACGCCCGATCGGAGCGCGAGGCGCTCGCCGATCTCTTCGGAACGCTGGGACCGGACGCACCGACGCTCAACGAGGGGTGGGCCACGCGGGACCTGGCCGCCCACCTGGTGCTGCGGGAACGCCGGCCGGACGCCGCCGGCGGCATCCTGCTGCCCCCGCTGCGCGGGCACGCCG
>NZ_JBFAMU010000150.1:0-10702 GCF_040656655.1 Micromonospora sp. NPDC049799 | reverse complement strand
GCGCTTGCCGGCAGCGCCGCGCGGACCGGGCCCGCCGA
The DNA here is from genome assembly GCF_040656655.1 of Micromonospora sp. NPDC049799. NCBI lineage: Bacteria > Bacillati > Actinomycetota > Actinomycetes > Micromonosporales > Micromonosporaceae > Micromonospora > Micromonospora sp. NPDC049799. Next base: position 10,664 of record NZ_JBFAMU010000150.1, on the reverse strand, counting down.
CCGGGCGCCGACCCGGCCGGCGGCGAAGCCGACCGCCAGGACCAGGCCGAGGACCAGCGCGGCGGCGGCCCAGCGGTAGGCCCGGCCGGTGGGTGGGACCGGCGATGCGGAACCGGCCATGTCGTCGGGGCGGGGGCGCCCCGTGCGGGACGCCCCCTCGACGTTGCCGGCCGGCAGCCGCCGGTCGCTGGTCGCGGTCACGACAACCGGGGTTGGAGTACGAAGAGCCCCTGCTCGATGCCGCTGACGACGACGATCCCGCTCGGGAAGTACGGGTACGTGCTCCACGCCCCGTTCATCGAGTTGCTGTTGCTGGACGGGTAGACGTCGAAGTAGCCCGCCTCGGTGGCCCGTCCGGCAGCCACGTCCCGCAGGTCCAGGATGCGCAGGCCGGCCCGGTAGTTGGCCTGGTAGCTGTAGGTGCCCTTGACGTACTGGTTGTGGTCGGTCGCCGCCACGGGGGCGCTGTAGGTGCCGATGTGCCGGGGTGCGTCCAGGTCGGCCAGGTCCCAGATGTACGTCTGCGTGTTGACCCCGCGCCGGGACTCGTCCAGCTCGTCGTCCAGGAGGAAGTACCGCTGGTCCTCGGTGAACCACCCCTGGTGGGTGTACGCGCGCCCGGAGTAGCCGATGCGGGCGAGCTGGCGGGGCGACGACTTCGTCGTCACGTCGACCACGGTGACCGTGTCCTCGTTGGAGCTGACGCAGATCTCCCGGCCCGTGTACGCGGTGTCCGGTCCCCGGTACACGACGCACTGGGTGTCGTGCGTGTACCCGTCGTTGTTGACGCAGCCGGCGTAGGCCGGTGACCTGGGGGTGCGGATGTCGACCATGTGCAGCCCACCGTTGCAGGTGTTCGAGCCGACCGCGTACGCGTAGCCGGTGGCCTCGTTGATCGCGATGTTGTGGGAGTTGCCGAACCGGTTGTAGTGGACGTCCGCCGTCCACGTCTTCGGGGAGGTGACGCCCCGCAGCCGGGTCAGGTCGAACACCTGCATGCCGTGGCCGGTCACGTCGGCCACCACGTAGGCGTGGTTCCGGTAGACCTTGATGTCCCGCCAGACGGCGGTGCGGTTCTGGTACGCGGGCAGGTTGCCCAGGTAGACCGGCGCGGTCGGGTTGGACACGTCGACGAACGAGGTGCCGTTACGGCGGCCGACCAGCGCGTACTCCCTGCCGGTCGTGCTGTCGGTCCAGCCCCAGATGTCGTTCGCCTGGCTGCCGCCCATGTTGGCCAGGGGCAGGAACGACAGCAGGTCGACGTTGCGGCACGGATAACCGGCGGCCTGGCCGTTGGTGCAGGTGGCGGCAGCCGCGGCGGCCAGCCGCTGGGTGGGTTCCCGCTGGGCCATGAACTCCTGCGCCGAGGCCCGCCCGGCGGGTGTGTCGGGCGCGTGCGCCACCGAGGGTGAGACCGACCCGAGCATGGTGACGGTCAGTGCGCCGACCGCCAGGGCGGTGATGATGCGAACGACTCGCATGGGGACTCCCTACCGTCGCGCCGGCCCGGCGTCGGCGTCCCGATCGGTCGGCGGACGGGCGCGACGGGAAGGTCCACCGGGCCGGTCCGGGTTCCATCGCACCGCGGGAAACCCTGAACGCATCGATCCCTGAGAATATTGTGGGGCCGGTGGGGGTCCCGGACAAAGCACGGCCGCGATACCGGATGCGTCATACCACCGCCGGTGAGACGACGAGGGCCCGGCGCGGTGACACCGCGCCGGGCCCTGCTGTCGTGCGTACGCCTCAGCTGTCCCCGCCGGTCTCGCCGACCGGGGCCGCAGTGACGTCCTCGATCGCGTACTTCTTGGCGGCCTCGGCCGGCACGTTCGCCGGCACCGTGCCGCGCAGCGCGAGCTGCCGCAGCGTCGCGACCGCCACCGACTCGGCGTCGACGTGGAAGTGCCGGCGCAGCGCGTGCCGGGTGTCCGACATGCCGAAGCCGTCGGTGCCGAGCGAGGTGTAGTCGCCGGGCACCCAGCGCGAGATCAGATCCGGCACCGCGCGCATCCAGTCGCTGACCGCGACCTTCGGTCCGTCGGCGTCGGCCAGCTTCTGCTGGATGTACGGCACCCGCTGCTCCTTGCCCGGGTGCAGCAGGTTGTGCTCCTCGCACTCCACCGCGTCCCGGCGCAGCTCCGTCCAGGAGGTCACCGACCAGACGTCGGCGGCCACACCCCAGTCCTGGGCGAGCAGTTGCTGCGCCTTGAGCGCCCACTGCATGCCGCTGCCGGAGGCCAGGATGTTGGCCTTCGGCGCGTCCCCGCCCACCTGCGGAGCTGGGGAGTAGCGGTAGATGCCCTTGAGCAGGCCCTCGACGTCCACGTCCTGGGGCTCGGCCGGCTGCAGGATCGGCTCGTTGTAGACCGTCAGGTAGTAGAAGACGTTCTCCTGCGCGTCCCCGTACATCCGGTGCAGGCCGCTCTCCATGATGTGCGCGATCTCGAACGAGAACGCCGGGTCGTACGCGACCACCGCCGGGTTGGTGGCGGCGAGCAGCAGCGAGTGCCCGTCCTCGTGCTGCAGACCCTCGCCGTTGAGCGTGGTCCGGCCGGCCGTCGCGCCGAGCAGGAAGCCCCGCGCCATCTGGTCGGCGGCCGCCCAGAGCCCGTCGGCGGTGCGCTGGAACCCGAACATCGAGTAGAAGATGTACATCGGGATCATGGGCTCGTCGTGGGTGGCGTACGACGAGCCGGCCGCGGTGAACGAGGCGACCGAGCCGGCCTCGTTGATCCCCTCGTGCAGGATCTGCCCGGCGGTCGACTCCTTGTACGACAGGAACAGCTCCCGGTCGACCGAGGTGTACCGCTGGCCGTGCGGCGAGTAGATCTTCGCGGTCGGGAAGATCGAGTCCAGGCCGAAGGTGCGGGCCTCGTCCGGGATGATCGGCACCCAGCGCTTGCCGAACTCCTTGTCCTTCATCACGTCCTTGAGCAGGCGGACGAAGGCCATCGTGGTGGCCACCTTCTGCTTGCCGGAGCCGCGCTTGACGTCGGCGAACCGCTCCGGGCCCGGGATGGTCAGCCGCTTGCTGCTGGTCCGCCGGGACGGCAGGTAGCCGCCGAGCTGCTGGCGCCGCTCCTTGAGGTACGCGATCTCGTCGGACTTCTCCCCCGGGGTGAAGTACGGCGGCAGGTAGGGGTTGTCCTCCAGCGCCTTGTCCGGGATGTCCAGGTAGAGGCGGTCGCGGAAGGTCTTCAGGTCCTCCAGCGTCAGCTTCTTCATCTGGTGCGTGGCGTTGCGGCCCTCGAAGTGCGAGCCGAGCGTCCAGCCCTTGATCGTCTTGGCCAGGATGACCGTCGGCTGACCGGTGTGCTCGGTCGCCGCCTTGTACGCCGCGTAGAGCTTGCGGTAGTCGTGGCCACCCCGCTTGAGGTTCCAGATCTCGTCGTCGGAGAGGTGCTCGACCATCTTCCGGGTCCGCGGGTCGCGGCCGAAGAAGTGCTCCCGGACGTACGCGCCGGACTCAGCCTTGTAGGTCTGGTAGTCGCCGTCGGGCGTGGTGTTCATCAGGTTCACCAGCGCGCCGTCGGTGTCCGCGGCGAGCAGCGGGTCCCACTCCCGGCCCCAGACCACCTTGATGACGTTCCAGCCGGCGCCCCGGAAGAAGGCCTCCAGCTCCTGCATGACCTTGCCGTTGCCCCGGACCGGGCCGTCCAGCCGCTGCAGGTTGCAGTTGATCACGAAGGTGAGGTTGTCCAGCTCCTCGCGGGCGGCCACGCCGATCGCGCCGAGGGTCTCCGGCTCGTCCATCTCGCCGTCGCCGAGGAACGCCCAGACGTGCTGGTCGGAGGTGTCCTTGATGCCCCGGTGCTGCAGGTACCGGTTGAACCGGGCCTGGTAGATGGCGTTCAGGCCGCCGAGCCCCATCGAGACGGTGGGGAACTCCCAGAAGTCCGGCATCAGCCGAGGGTGCGGGTACGACGGCAGCCCGCCGCCCGGGTGGGACAGCTCCTGCCGGAACCCGTCGAGCTGGTGCTCGCTCAGCCGCCCCTCCAGGTACGCCCGCGCGTACATGCCGGGGGAGGCGTGACCCTGGTAGTAGATGTGGTCGCCGCCGCCGGGGTGGTTCTTGCCCCTGAAGAAGTGGTTGAAGCCCACCTCGTAGAGCGAGGCCGAGCTGGCGAAGGTGGAGATGTGCCCGCCGACGCCGATCTCCGGGCGCTGCGCCCGGTGCACCAGCATCGCCGCGTTCCACCGGACGTACGCCCGGATCCGCCGCTCGACGTGCTCGTCACCGGGGAACCACGGCTCCCGCTCGGGGGCGATGGTGTTGATGTAGTCGGTGGTGGTCAGCGACGGCACCCCGACCTGGCGCTCACGGGCCCGCTCCAGCAGGCGCAGCATGACGTAGCGGGCGCGCTTGGTCCCGCGCTCGTCGATGACACCGTCGAGCGACTCGACCCATTCGCCGGTCTCTTCAGGGTCGATGTCCGGAAGCTGGCTCGGCAGACCAGCGGTGATCACCGGGCGCTTGCGTTCCGTAGCCACAGGCGTTCCCTCGGTTGTGTGTGGGATAGGTCTCTAGCGCCATCCTGCCCCCTCGCGGCACCTGGCGTCACGTCTCCCTCCCCCAGACGCGACGCTCAACACAGGTACCCGCCGGTAACTTTCTGCTGGTCGGAGGTCCATCCGCCGCTGACGGTCCGTCGGGCCGTCTTGCGGGCTCTCCCTACCGTGCGGGTATGAACGGACGACAGGTGATCATGGGCGGAATGCTGGCACTGGGTGGGTCGGTGTTGGTGGTCATCGCGGGCACGGCCACCTTCCTCGCGGGTGATCTCGCGGCGCTGCCGGTCCTCGTCCTCGGCGGCGGGCTGGTCATCCTCGGCGCGCTCCTGGCGCGGGCCGGGACCCGGGCTTCCGGACCCCGGCCGGTGGTGCGGGGACGGCGTGGCGGCGCCTTCGGCTACGTTCCGGGGCCGACCGGCGACTACGGCGCCTCGTACGACGACGACCGGCACCACGGCGGCACCGGTGACCCGGGCGGCTGGTCGTCCGGCGGAGACTCCGGCGGCGGCTGGTCCTTCGGTGGGGGCGATTCCGGCGGCGGCTGGTCCTCGGGCGGGGACTCCGGCGGGGGCGGCGGCAGCTCGTGACGCGGGCCGGTCGTCCCGGCGGGGGCAGACCGCCGGGACGGGCCGGCGGCAGTGGTCGGCGGACCGGTCGTCCCGGCGAGGCCCTGCCGGCTCCGGCAGAATGCGGCCTATGCGCACCGAGGTGATCACGGTCCAGACCGGTTCCCGGCCCACCGTCCGCGACATCACGGCCGAGGCCGAACGGTTCGTCTCCGGTCAGGGCGACGGGCTGCTGCACGTCTTCGTCCCGCACGCCACGGCCGGCCTGGCGATCATCGAGACCGGAGCCGGCTCGGACGACGACCTGCTGACCGCCCTCGACGCCCTGCTTCCCACCGACGACCGCTGGCGGCATCGGCACGGGTCACCCGGCCACGGCCGCGACCACGTGCTTCCGGCGTTCGTGCCCCCGTACGCGACCCTGCCGGTGGTCGACGGGCGGCTCGCGCTCGGCACCTGGCAGTCGGTGTGCCTGGTCGACCCGAACGGCGACAACCCCACCCGTCAGGTCCGCTTCTCGTTCCTCCCCGGCTGAGGTGTAAGGAGGGGCCCCTTCTCAACGCCTGGGGGTGGGTTAGGGGCGCCCCGGCGGGGTGGTTAAAATAGTGGTGCAGAATGGTGGGTTGGTGGACCGCCCCCCCCCCCTTGTTTTTGTTCCGGCGCCCCCAGACCCCCCGCGGGGGCGGCCCCCCGGGCCCCCCTCCTTACACCGTCATACCGCGATGTCGCGGCGGGCGAAGGCGGCGGTGCCGGCGGCGACGAGCAGGGCGGCACTGCCGAGCAGCAGCAGGACGCCGGCCGGCTGCACACCGTCGACCAGCGGGGACCCTCCCAGGTACCAGTGGAACGGCGACAGCTCCTGCGCCCACCTGAGCCCCTCCACCTGGGGGAACACCGAGTTCGCCAGGTAGCCGAGGACGGCGACGCCGGCGCCGGCGCCCAGGGCCACGGCCCGGCGGCCGGTCGCGGCCCCAGCGGCGAAGGCCAGCGCGGCGAAGGCGAGCCCGAACAGCGCCAGGTGCAGGGTCATCGCGGCGAAGCCACCGAGGGTGATGCTGTCCAACTGTGCCGGCCCGCGCAGGGCGAGCAGGGCGAGCCCGAGCAGCACGGTCACCAGCACCACCCCGGCCGCGACGGCGGCGAAGCGGAGCAGGGCCAGCCGGACCCGGCCCACCGGGTGCGCGAGCACCAGGTCGAGGGTGCCGGCCTCCTCGTCGCCGGCCACCGCCCGGGCGCCGGCGGCGATCGCGAAGACCGCGACGAGCAGTGGGACCAGCAGGCCGTAGACCGCGCTGCCGAGGTAGCCGGCCGCGCTGGTCAGGTCGCTGTAGTTGAACGCCTCCAGCAGCCCCTCCGGGTACGCCTCCAGCGCCTTCGTCATCTCCGGTGTCTGCATGGTCGGCCAGAAGGCGGCGTACATGGTGCCCACGGCGACGATCGCGACGGCCCAGCCGACCAGCGACCGCCGCGCGTCGTGCAGCGCCTTGGTGAAGGGGTCACGCAGCAGCACGGGTGGCCTCCTCGCGGGAGTAGTAGCCGAAGAAGAGTTCCTCCAGGTCGGGCTCCTCGCTGAGCAGCCCGACGACGGTGTGCCCGGCGGCGGCCTTGACCAGCGCGTCGGCGCGACCGTCGAGGCGGCACCGCAGGACGGCGCCGCTGACGTGGACCTCGCTCACGCCGGGCAGGGCCGCGAACTCGGCCGCGTCGACGGGGCCGGCGAAGGTGACCTCCACCTTTCGGACGGCCCGTTCGCGCAGCTCCTCGACCCGAGCCACGGTGACCATCCGACCCTCGCGGACGATGCCGACCCGGTCGGCGGTCTGCTGGACCTCGCTCATGACGTGGGAGGACATGAAGACCGTACGGCCGTCGGCCCGCGCCTCGCGGACCATGGCGAGGAACTCGTGCTGGAGGAACGGGTCGAGCCCGCTGGTCGGCTCGTCGAGGATCAGCAGCTCGGGGGAGTGCATGAATGCCTGCACCACGCCGACCTTCTGCCGGTTGCCCTTGCTCAGCCCGCGGATCGGCCGACCCAGGTCGAGGTCCAGCCGGGCGGCCAGGTCGTCGATCCGGGCGCGGGGCACCCCGCCGCGCAGGTTGCCGAGGTAGGTCAACAGCTCCCGGGCGGTCTGCCGGCCGTCGACGACGAAGTCACCGGCGAGGTAGCCGATCCTCCGTCGCAGGGCGACGCCGTCGCGGTACGGGTCGCTGCCGAGCACGCGTACCCGGCCGGCGGTGGGCCGGATCAGGTCGAGCAGCAGCCGGATCGTGGTGGACTTGCCGGCCCCGTTCGGGCCGAGGAACCCGTACACCTCCCCGGGTTCGACCCGCAGGTCCAGGCCGGTCAGGCCGCGGTTGCGGCCGTACGTCTTGACCAGGCCCTCGGTGTGGATGGCGGGCTCAGCCATCGCGGTCTCCCTTCGCCCCGTACTCGGCTTCGAAACGTTCGACGAGCTGCGGCATCTCGCGCTCGATGAAGGCGTAGAAGTCGCGCATCATCCGCAGCCGCTCGGTCCCCGGGGCGTCCTCGCCGCCGACGACGTCCAGGCCGCGCTCCATCAGCTCGCGGAACACGCGGAACTTGGTGGCGTCGGCGGCGATGCGGATGACCGCGTCCGGCCGGACCTCGTACGCGTGGCCCCGGTGGCCGGGCACCGGCACCCGGCGGGCGAGCCCGCTGGTCTCCAGCAGTCGCATGCCGGTGCTGACCGAGCCCTTGGAGAGCCCGAGCGCGGCGGCCAGCTGCGTGCTGGTCTGCCATGGCGGATCGCAGATCAGCAGCCAGCCGAGCAGCTTGCCGTACGCGGGCGGCAGGCCCAGCCCGCCCAGCACCACGGCCGCGTCCTCGGCGTACCGGCGCTGGTCGGAGAGTTCCGACATCGTTCCTCGTTTCGAACGTTCAATAAGTTCTGAACCTACGGTACACCGACGTCGCCCGGTTGCCCAGAGCCGAACGCCCCCGGCCCATGAACAGAACGGACGTGGTGGTCCGGTGGGGACCACCACGTCCGTTCTGCTCGTGGCGGGTGTTGAGCGGGGCCCTTCCTTGCGCCTCAGGCGGCGGCGGCGAGTTGGGCGATGCGGATGCGGTTGGCCAGGGCGTCGAGCAGGCCGCGCAGCAGGGCCTCGGTGGTCTCGTCCTTGATCTCGCCGTCGATGGTCAGCTTCTCGTGGGCGTTGGTGACGATGACCTCCGGCTTGCTGAGCACGGCGGAGTCGGTCCACAGGAAGAGCTGCCGAAGCTGGAGCTGGGCGCGGACGGTGCCCATGCCGGTCGGGGCGGCGCCCATGATGGCGACCGGCTTGTGGGCCAGCGGCGACACCCACGAGGTGACCGGGAAGGTCGGCCGGGAGGCCCAGTCCAGCGCGTTCTTCAGCACGCCGGGCACGCCGTAGTTGTACTCCGGGGTGGCGATCAGCAGCGCGTCGGCGGCGGCGATCTTCTCCCGCAGGTCCACCACGGGTGCCGGTGGCTCCGCCTCGATGTCCTGGTTGAAGGCGGGGATGGCGCCCAGGTTGTCGTACTGCTCGATGGTCAGGCTCTCGGGGGCGACCCGCTGAGCGGCGCGGATGAGCGCGGTGTTGAACGACGCGTCCCGCAGGCTCCCCGAGATGGCGAGGATCGAGAAGTCGGACATGGGAATCTCCTCTGTTCGTGGCCCATCACCAAGTGCGTGAGCAGGTCAATAGTAGAGGTGCTCAACTGTTGAATGGCAAGTAGGATGTGAGACATGGCGCAGAACACCGTCCCGGCGGGACCCGACGTGGGCGACCAGACCGTGGTCGCCGGCGACGCCGTGCGCCGGATCATGCACATCGCCTCGGCCATCCGGCACTACCAGGACGTGGAGATCGCCGAGCTGGGCCTCACCCCGGCGGCCGCCCGCGCGCTGCACCAGCTCGACCCGGACCGTCCGCTGCCCGCCCGTGACCTGGCCGAGCAGCTGCGCTGTGACCGGTCCAACGTGACCGCCCTGGTCGACAAGCTGGAGCAGGCCGGGCTGGTGGAGCGCCGCGTCGACCCGGCCGACCGGCGGCAGAAGACGCTGGTGGTCACCGACGCCGGCCGGCGGACACGGGCGCGGGTCCATAAGGTGATGTCGGACTCCCGTCTCCTCGCCGGTCTGACCACCGACGAGCTGGCCACCCTGCGTGAGCTGGTGTGGAAGGTGTCCGACGGCGGCTGCCCGGAGACGGACTGCGGCAGTTAGGTCACCACGCCGGCGGTGGATCGTGTCCGAGTGGGCGGGGACGGCGCTCGTCGGTAATGCTGTCCGACGTGACCACCCCGCAAGATCTCGACGACCGGTTCCGCGACAGGCTCACCGCGCTGGACGCCGCTGACGAGCGGCGTGACCCGGCCGAGCCGGTCGGCGACGGTGCGCTCCTGACCGGCGCCCGGGCCCTCGACCTCTTCGACGCCCAGGTCGTCAGCCGTCAGCTGGACCTGGCGGGGCGGTGGCTGCGCAGCTTCTCCGAGGGCTTCTACACGATCGGCTCCGCCGGCCACGAGGGCAACGCCGCGGTGGCGGCGGCGCTGCGGCCCACCGACCCGGCCCTGCTGCACTACCGCTCGGGGGCCTTCTACTGCGTCCGCGCCGCCCAGGCCACGCCCCCCGCATCCGACGCGCCGCCCGGGCCCGACGAGGACGCCGGGTCCGCCGGGGACGGCGGCGACGCGCCCACCGACGCCGCCGGACTCGTCGGGGACGGGCCCTTCACCCCCGCGTACGCCGAGGCGGCCCGCGACGTGCTGCGCGGCATGGTCGCCTCCAGCCGGGAACCGATCGCGGGCGGCCGGCACAAGGTCTTCGGTCGAGCCGACCTGGCCATCGTCCCCACCACCTCCACCATCGCCTCGCACCTGCCCCGCGCGGTCGGCATGGGTCTCGCCGTGGAGCGGCTGCGCCGGCTGGACACGGCCGGCCGGCGTACCGGCAACGGGGTCCGCATCGGCGGCGGCGGGGGAGCGGAGCACGCACCCTGGCCGCCCGACGCGATCGTGGTCTGCTCGTTCGGCGACGCCTCCGTCAACCACGCCAGCGCGACCGCCGCGTTCAACACCGCCGGCTGGTCCGACCACGCCGGCCTGCGCATCCCGGTGCTCTTCGTCTGCGAGGACAACGGGCTCGGCATCAGCGTCCGCTCGCCGAAGGGCTGGGTGGAGACCGTGCTGCGGTCCCGGCCGGGGATCCGCTACTTCGCCGCCGACGGCGGCGACCTCGTCGAGGCGTACGCGGTGGCGACCGAGGCGGCGGCCTGGGTGCGCCGGCACCGGCGCCCGGCGGTCCTGCACCTGTCGACCGTACGGCTGATGGGCCACGCCGGCGCGGACGCCGAGACCGCCTACCGCACCACCGCCGAGATCGACGCCGACCTCGACCGGGACCCGGTCGTCGCCGCCGCGGCCCTGCTGGCGCGGGCCGGTGTCGCCAGCGGTGCGGAGCTGCTGGCCCGCTACGACGAGATCGGCTGGGAGGTGCGCCGCATCGCCGAGGAGGTGCTCGACGAGCCGAAGCTCGCCAGCCCGGCCCCCACGCCGATCCGCTGGTCGTGGCGCACTTCGTGTACGACTCCGGACGGTGG
>NZ_JBFAMU010000149.1:0-10722 GCF_040656655.1 Micromonospora sp. NPDC049799 | reverse complement strand
GCCAGCGGCCCCGGCGCCGCCGCGCGGGCCGAGGCGTTCGGCGGAAAGCCACCCGAGCTGTCCGGCCCGCTGACGCTCGCGCAGAGCATCAACGCCGCGCTCGCCGACGGGATGCTCGACCACCCGCAGATGGCCGTCTTCGGCGAGGACGTCGCCGTCAAGGGCGGGGTGTACGGGGTCACGAAGGGCCTACGTGACCGCTTCGGCCCGGCCCGCGTCTTCGACACCCTCCTCGACGAGACCTCCATCCTCGGGCTGGGCCTCGGTGCCGGGCTGGCCGGGATGCTGCCGGTGCCGGAGATCCAGTACCTCGCGTACCTGCACAACGCCGAGGACCAACTCCGCGGCGAGGCGGCCACCATGCAGTTCTTCTCCTCCGGCGCGTTCCGTAACCCGATGGTGGTGCGGGTGGCCGGGCTCGCGTACCAGGAGGGGTTCGGCGGGCACTTCCACAACGACAACTCGGTGGCCGTACTCCGGGATGTGCCCGGCCTGCTCATCGCGGTGCCGGCGCGGCCGGACGACGCGGCGGCCATGCTGCGGACCTGCCTCGCCAGCGCCGCGGTCGACGGCAGCGTCTGCGTCTTCCTGGAGCCGATCGCGCTCTACCACACCCGCGACCTGTACGCGGACGGTGACAACCAGTGGCTGGCCGAGTATCCGGAGCCGGGAGCCTGGAGCAGCGGGCACGTGCCGGTCGGCCGGGCCCGGGTCTACGGCGTCGGCTCCGCCGAGGACCTGACCATCGTGACGTTCGGCAACGGCGTCCGGATGTCGCTGCGGGCGGCGGCCGCCCTGGCCGAGGAGGGAGTCGGCACCCGGGTCGTGGACCTGCGGTGGCTCGCCCCGCTGCCGGTCGGCGACCTCATCCGGGAGGCCGCCGCGACCGGCCGGGTGCTGGTGGTCGACGAGACACGCCGGTCCGGCGGGGTCGGGGAGGGAGTGATCGCCGCCCTGGTGGACGCGGGATACGTCGGAGCGGCGCGGCGGGTTGCCGGAGTCGACTCGTTTGTACCATTAGGCCCGGCCGCGCATCAGGTACTGGTCTCCGAGGAAGCCATCACCCAGGGTGCCCGCACACTGCTGGCACGGTAAATTCCGTTCCACCCGGTGCGCCACTTGCGCGGGGAGCCACAACTGTGTGGACTTTGCCTGACGGCGTCGCACGACGCCGCGAGCAGGGATGAGATGAGGAGGCACGCGACAGTGAGCGCGACCGCTGGTCAGGCCGCCGACGGGGTACGCAGCCTGGCGGACCGGTTCGGGATCGAACCGGGGATGGTCGTCATGGAGATGGGGTACGACGACGACGTCGACCAGGATCTCCGGGACGCCCTGACGGACCGCTGTGGAGAGCTGGTCGACGAGGACACCGACGAGGTGGTCGACGCCGTGCTGGTGTGGTACCGCGACGGCGACGGTGATCTCTTCGAGCTCCTGGTGGACGCCCTCGGCCCGCTGGCCGACAACGGTGTCGTGTGGCTGCTCACGCCCAAGGCCGGGCGCGAGGGGCACGTCGAGCCGAGCGAGGTCGCCGAGTCCGCGCCCACCGCCGGCCTCCAGCAGACCTCGACCATCAACGCCGGGCGCGACTGGAGCGGCGCCCGCCTCGTCCTGCGCCGGGGGGCCAAGGCCAAGAAGTAGCCGGACATCCCCCGCACCCGGCGGCCCGGTCCCGCCGGTGTGACAGGCTGGTGCCACCCAGACCCGACCCGAGGAGCTCGCATGCCCATCGAGGTTGGCGCCGAGGCGCCCGACTTCGTGCTCAAGGACCAGAACAACCAGGAGGTCCGGCTCTCGGACTTCCGTGGCAGGCGCACCGTGCTGCTGGTCTTCTACCCGCTCGCCTTCACCGGCATCTGCCAGGGCGAGCTGTGCGAGGTGCGGGACAACCTGAACGACTACGTCAACGACGACGTCCAGGTGCTCACGGTCAGCGTCGACTCGGTCTACGCCCACAAGATCTGGGCCGACCGGGAGGGCTACCAGTTCCCGCTGCTGGCCGACTTCTGGCCGCACGGCGGGGTCGCCCAGGCGTACGGGGTGTTCAACGAGGTCGCCGGCATCGCCAACCGCGGCACCTTCGTCATCGACCGGGACGGCGTGGTCCGCTTCGCCGAGATGAACATGCCGGGCGAGGCGCGCGACCAGCAGAGCTGGCGCAAGGCGCTGGCCGACGCCGTCGCCGGCTGATCCGTCCCATCCGGGCGCACGACCGTACGAACGGGCCGGCGGAGGGCAGGGTAAGCTTGCCAGCCTCCGGCCCGCCGTACGGGCGTTCCGGGCGCGTAGCTCAGTGGGAGAGCACTCGCCTTACAAGCGAGGGGTCGCAGGTTCGAAACCTGCCGCGCCCACCACGTACCACCAGCACGAACCGGCCCGAGATGCGGGTACTTCACCTGATGTCTCGATGTCGCCGGGAGAGCAGGTGACCCGGGGGACCAGTGGGGAACGCGACTGGCCACACCGCGACTGGCTGCCCGGCCCGGTCCAGCGACTCCTCCTCACCTCCACCGACGTCGACGGCGGCGCGTGAGTGGCCGGGTCAGCGCGAACAACCGCTTCGGAGCTACCCGGGCCGCGATCTGCGGGCTTTTGCCGATCCGATGCAACCAGGGTGTCGCTTCGCTGCGTGAGTGGGAGGAGCAGCCACCGAGGAGAGTTGGGTCGGCATGACAGAGGAGGACTACCGGGCGTTCTACGCATCGGCGTTCGCGCGTCTGGTCGGGCAGGTGTATCTGCTGACCGGCGACTTCGCCGAGGCGCAGGACGCGGTCCAGGAGGCGTTCGTCCGTGCCTGGAGCAGACGTGGCCGGTTCGCCGACGGGGACGAACCGGAGGCGTGGATCAGGACCGTGGCCCGTCGGGTCGCGGTCAGCCGCTGGCGCTCCGCACGGTCCGGCTTGGCGGCGTGGCGGCGCCACGGACCGGTTCCGCAGGTGCCCGCGCCCGGGGTGGAGACTCCGCTGATCGTGGCGGCCCTGCAACGTCTGCCCGAGGAGCAGCGGCGCGCGATCGTGCTGCACCACCTGTGCGATCGGTCCGTCGACCAGGTCGCCGTCGAGACGAAGGTGCCCGCCGGGACGGTCAAGGCCCGGCTGTCGCGTGGGCGAAGCGCCCTGCGACAGATCCTCTCCGAGGCGGACGCCTCGCCGCCGCGGGCCGGTACGCCGCGCCGGTCCGACCGACCAGACGACATCACACACCTGGAGCGTCGTCATGTCTGAACGCCAGTACCCCGACCGGGAGAGCCCCATGGCCGACAAGCCTGTCCCGGAGAGCCCCCTGCCCGGCCTGGAGACCATGCTCCGGGACGCGGCCGACAACGCGACGCGTCGGGCGTTCGTGCCGCCGTACGACCTGGTCCAGGGTCTGGCGCGGCGTCGCCGGACCGGAAGGGTCGCGACGGCCGGTGCCTTCGCGGTCGTGCTCGTCCTGGCGGTCGGGGTCACGGCCGTCACCGGCGGCGGACCTCGCCGGGACGAGGACCCTCGGCCGGCGGCCTCGGCCACCGTTCTCGACCCGTCGTTGCGCCAGTACTGGACGGAGATCCCCATCCTGACCTGGACACCGAAGAAGGGACGCATGACGTCGGACGTGTCGTCGACGAACGAGTTCCGGACGGCGGTGTTCTCCGCGCTCGGCCCGGGGGATCGCGACTACTCCCAGGTCGACGATCTGCGGACCCTCTTCCCCGACGCTCCGGTAGGTGGCCCGGCAGTCCCCATCGATCAGTCGGTCACGAGAGCCGAGTTGGAGCGGGCCGCCGCGAACCTACGCATGGTCGACGGCGTGCAGGACGCGCAGGTCGTCGAGGTGTCCGGCCTGTGGTTCACCGTGTCGGCCACCGGCCCCGTCTCCGGCCCCGCCGTCTCCGGCCCGGGGGAGCCGGTGATCCTCGACCTCGAGGGCATACCCGTCCGTGGCTCCGCCGGTGGGCAGCAACGTGACGCGCAGAAGCGCTGGGTCAACTGGGTACGCGCCACGTACATCGGACCGGCCATCGAGCGCGCCACCTTCGACCTGCTGCGTGCTCGGGCCGCCGAAGCCGTGGACATCGAGGTGTCGCAGGTGGTGGTCACGGCGGAATCCCCCGCCGGAAGGCCGAGACCGACGACGAGCTGACGCCGGGCAAGGGAGGCTGTGGCCGGGGTCACAACTTTCCGGTGAGCGGGTCGTCGGATCGGTCGTCGGTCGATCGTCGGCATGGTGAGAGCCGGAAACGGTACCGGCGACACCAGGAGGAGAATCATGCGACTCACGGTCACCAGCTTCCTGACCCTGGACGGCGTCCACCAGGCGCCGGGAGGACCCGACGAGGACCGCAGCGGCGGGTTCGACCTCGGTGGCTGGCTGCCCCCGCACTTCGACGACGCGGTCGGCGCGTACATGAGTGGGATCTTCGAGGAGGCCGACGCGTTCCTGCTCGGCCGACGGACGTACGACATCTTCGCGGGCTACTGGCCGAACGCGGAGGAAGCGGGCGACCCGGTCGGGCTCGCCCTCAACCGGCTGCCCAAGCACGTCGCCACCAGCCATCCCGACGACCTGGCGCCCTGGAACGGCGCCCGGGCCCTGGACGGCGACCTCGGCAAGGCGGTCACCGAACTGAAGAACCAGCCCGGCCGCGAACTCCAGGTGCACGGCAGCGCCGCGCTCGTCCAGTCGCTGATGCGGGAGGGGCTGGTCGACACGTACCGGCTGCTGGTCTTCCCGGTGGTCCTGGGACGCGGACGGCGACTCTTCGCCGACGGCGTGCCCCCGGCGGGCCTGCGGCTCACCGACAGCCGGACGTCCGGCAGCGGCGTGCTGATGCTGACCTACGAGGCGGCCGGCGAACCGACGTTCGGCTCCGTGGGCGGCTGAGCCCCGGGCCGCACCGCTGGGCTTGGATGGAGGCATGAGTTACGCGGAGATCGACGGGTTGCGCCTGTGGTACGAGGAGCACGGCACCGGCCGGCCATTGGTGCTGCTGCACGGCGGGTACGGCGCGGTGGAGATGTTCGCGCCGATCCTGCCCGCCCTGGCCGAGCGCCGCCGGGTGGTCGCGGTGGACCTGCAGGGGCACGGCCGTACCGCCGACGTCGACCGCCCGCTGCGGTACGAGTCGCTGGCCGACGACGTCGCCGCGCTGATCACCCGTCTCGGTCTCGCCGGGGCGGACGTCATGGGCTACTCGCTCGGCGGCGGGGTGGCCCTGCGGACCGCCGTCCAGCACCCGGCGCTGGTCCGCCGGCTGGTGGTCGTGTCGGCGCCCTGCCGGCGGAGCGGCTGGTACCCGGAGGTGCTCGCCGCGATGGCGCAACAGGACGAGGCGTTCGGCGAGCGGATGCGGGGCACGCCGCCGCACCAGCTCTACGCCCGGGTCGCGCCCCGGCCGGAGGACTGGCCGCGGCTCTGGGCCAAGACCGGCGACCTGCTGCGCCGCGACTACGACTGGTGCGCCGAGGTGGCCGCGCTGACCCTGCCGACACTGCTGGTCTTCGCCGACGCGGACTCGGTCACCACGGCGCACATGGTGGAGTTCTTCGGCCTGCTCGGGGGCGGCCACCGGGACGCCGGGTGGGACGGCACGGACCGGCCGGCCGCCCGGCTGGCGGTGCTGCCGGGGCTGACCCACTACGACATCGTCGGCTCACCGGCGCTGCCCGCCGCGGTCCTGCCGTTCCTCACCCATCCCGCGACCGCGCCGGGCTGAGTCGCCGGCAAGGGGTCGCGGGACCGCCGGCCGGACCCGGCGGTGGGTACGCTGCCGGAGTGACGGAGTGGATCACGCCACCTCGGTTCCCGCCGGTACGGGCGGCGGGGCGGGGGAGGGGCTGGTACCGGGGAGACTGTCACGTGCACTCGGTGCGGTCGAACGGCGCGGACCTGACGCCGGCGCACCTCGCCGCCGCCGCCCGTGCGGCCGGGCTGGACTTCATCGCCGTCACCGAACACAACACGTCCGACACCCACGGAACGTGGGGCCCACTCGCCGGTGACGACCTGCTGGTGATCCTGGGCCAGGAGGTCACCACGCGGACAGGGCACTGGCTGGCGCTCGGCATCGAGCCGGGGCAACTCGTCGACTGGCGGTACGGCGTCCGGGACGATGTGGTCGGTCGCCATCTCGATGAGGTCCGTCGCGTCGGTGGCCTCTGCGTGGCGGCTCATCCGCACGCGCCCTACCCCTCCGGAGTCTTCATGTATCCGTGGGACGGTTTCGACGTGGTGGAGGTCTGGAACGGGCTGTGGACCTCGGATCTGCCCTGGAACGCCGACAACGAGGCGGCCCTGGCCGAGTGGGGTCGCAACCTGGCCGTCGATCTGCACCGGGGGCGGCTCCGGCCGGCGATGGGCAACAGCGATGCCCATCTGGAGGGACAGATCGGCGTACCGCACACGGTTGTGCTGGCCGACGAGCTGAGCAGGGCCGCGATCCTCGCCGGCATCCGGGCCGGCCGGAGCTGGATCGCCGGGTCGGCCGACGTCGAGCTGGCGCTCACGGTCGTCGCCGGCGGACGTCACGCCGGGCTCGGTGAGCGACTGGAGACCGGCGGCCGGCCGGTGGAGGTCCGGGTACACGTCGACGGTGTGCCGTCCGGCACGGTGAGCATGCACACCGAGCGGGGCACGGCGCACCGCGAGTCCCTGCCCGGCGGCGGCACGGGCTCGGTGGAGTGGCTCACCAGCGCCGAGGAGTCGGCCTTCGTCCGGGTCGAGGTGCGCGACGCCGCGGGACACCCGGCGGCGCTCACCAACCCCGTCGTGCTGGCCTGACGGGTCAGGCGGTCGCCGTCGCGCCGCCGTCAGGCGAGCCGCCGGGCGAGCCAGGGGAGCAGCGCCTCGGCCTGGGCGCGTTGGAACGCGCGGACGGTCGGGATGCCGGGCGGCGGTGGTCGCCGGGCAGCGTCGGTGAGGTAGCCGGCTGCCCCGGCGTAGAACCCGGTGAGGGAGTCGGGGTCGACGTCGACGGTCAGCGCCGACCGGCGCAGGAGCGCCTCGACGTCGTGACCGCCGTGCAACTCGACGTTGACCAGCAGCATCGCGGTGTCCAGCCAGGCCGGACCGACGGCCGCGTGCGGCCAGTCCACCACGGTGACCCGGCCGGTGGCGTCGACGAGGAGGTTGTCGGCGCGCAGGTCGAGATGGCACAGCGTGTCGCCGTCGTCCAGTGCGGCGATGCCGAGATCCGCCACGGCGCACAGCTCGTCCAGGTGGGCGCGGGTCCACGGGGACAGGTCGGCGGGCGGCTCGGCGGCGATCCGGCGCCAGCCGTCGAGCTGCGTCGCGAACTGGGCCGTCGCGGTCGGGGCGTGCGGAACCGGGTTCGGGGTGAGGGCGGTCGCCAACTCCTCCAGGGTCCGGAGGACGGCGGCCAGCTCGTCGGCATGCCATGGCGTCGTCGGGTGCCGCCCGTCCACGTCGGACAGCACCAGCGCCACCCACTCACCGTCGTCGTGGACGCCGAGCAGTCGGGGCGTCGGGGCGTACGCGGGAAGGGCGGCGGTGTTGCGCGCCTCCGCGCGGTGCAGGCGGACGCTGTCGGCGTTCTGTGCCGGGCTGACCGCCTTGACGAACGCCCGTCGCCCGCTGGCCGTACGGACCCGGTCGGCGGTCCCCGGCGAGAAGCCGCCGGGCTGCGAGACCGCCTCGACCACGCGGTCGCCGAGCACGTCCTCGACGGCGGCGCGCACGTCGCCGGGCAGGTTCGTCCAGCCGATCCGGGTCCCCATGGCTCCACCGTGGCCGGACCGGTGGACGCCCGGCAAGCGGATTACGCCGGCTCGGGGCGCGTGTAGCGCAGGACGACGGTCCCGCTGGCGAGGGGCAGGCTCTCAACCAGCGCGAACCGGTGCGGTTCGAACCCGCGCGAGGCCAGCGGTACGCCGCTGCCGACCAGGACCGGGTTGAGCTTGAGCACCAGCTCGTCCACCTCCGGCAGCAGCTGACCGGCCAGCTGTCCGCCGCCGCAGAGCCAGATGTTCCCGCCCGGCTCCCGCTTGAGCGCCCGCATGAACTCGACCGGGTCGCCGGCCACGATCTCCACCTCCGGGTCGGTGGACGGGGGCAGCGAGCGGGAGAAGACGTACTGCCGCAGGTGCGCGTACGGGCTGCTGATCCCGATCTTCAGGGCCGGGTCGTACGTGGCGCGGCCCATCACCAGCGCGTCGAAGCGGCCCTGCGGGTTCTCGACGCCGAACTGGGGGTGGGTGAACGTGGGGAGGGTCTGCGGCCAGTGGGCCGCGATGTGCGCGGCCAGGTCGGGTTCGAGGCCGAAGAAGTCGGGCGACCCGTCCGGGGCGGCGATGAAGCCGTCGAGGGTGCTGGCGACGTAGTACACGAGCTTGCGCAAGCGGACTCCTTATTCACTACGGATGTTGTGGTTGAGAGCGTACGACAACTGTCGTGGTTGTTGCTAGGGTCTTTTCGTGGCACGGAACGTGGAGCGGCGGGCGGCCCTGGCCGACGCGGGGTTGCGGGTCCTCGCCGCGACCGGCGCGCGCGGTCTCACCCACCGCGCGGTCGACGCCGAGGCCGGCGTGCCGATCGGTACCGCCTCCAACTACTTCCGGTCCCGCGACGCCCTGCTCGGTGCGCTCGGGGAGCGGATCATGCAGCGGTTCGCCCCGGACGAGGCCGTGCTGGCCGGTCTGGCCACCCGGGAGCCCTCACCGGAGCTGCTGACCGACTACGTCCGCTACATCGTCGAGCGCACCACCCGGCAACCGGACCTCACCCGGGCGCTGATCGAGCTCCGGCTGGAGGCCGCCCGCCGTCCCGACCTGGCCGCGATCCTCGGCGACACGCTGCGCCGGGGCTACCGCGACGACGTCACCTTCCACGTCGCCGCCGGGCTGCCCGGCGGGGCGTTCGAGGTGGCGCTGCTGCACTACGCGGTCGACGGGCTCCTCCTCGACCTGCTCACCACGTCGATCGGGGCCGGGTTCGACCCCGACGACGTGGTGGCGGCCCTCGTGTCGCGCCTGGTGGGCGCGGCCGACGCGCGGTGACGCCCCCGGCGGAGGACTGTTCCCCGGCGCACCGGGAAAACGGCCCGCGACGTACTCCGGGGAGGGGCGACGGATGACGCATGGCGCCGGTCTGACCATCGGGATTCTCGGCTCGTACGGCGGTCGCAACCTCGGCGACGAGGCGATCCTCACCGGCCTCCTGGCCGACCTCCGGGAGCAGGAGCCCAACGCGAGGATCATCGTCTTCTCCCGGAACCCCGCCCACACCCGTGTCGTCCACCCCCACGTGGAGGCGGTGCCCTGGGAGGGCGTGAGCCGCACCGACTCCGCGCTCGTGCTGGCCCAGCTCGACCTGCTGATCCTCGGTGGCGGCGGCATCCTCTACGACCGTGAGGCCCGCCGTTACCTGCGGGTCGTCCGGGTGGCCCAGGAGCGGGGCCTGCCACTGCTCACGTACGCGGTCGGGGTGGGGCCGCTCAGCGAGGGCATCGACACCGGCATGGTGCGCGAGACCCTGGCCAGCGCCACCCAGGTCACCGTCCGGGACCAGGAGTCGCGGATGGCGCTGGAGGAGGCGGGCCTGCTCAACCCGATCACCGTCACCGCCGACCCGGCGTTCCTGCTCGAAGCCGAGGACTTCCCGGCGCACCTGCTGCGCGAGGAGGGGGTGCCGGCCGGCAAGCGGCTGGTCGGGATGAGCGTACGGGAGCCCGGACGGGCCGCCGAACGCCTGGACGTGGACGGCTACCACCGCCTGCTCGCCCAGATCGGCGACTTCCTGGTGCACCGGATCGACGCGTACGTGCTGTTCGTCCCGATGGAACGCGACGACATCCGCCACTCACACGGGGTGCTGTCGCACATGACCTCCGCCGACCACGGGCGGATCCTGCACGGCACCTACTCGCCGCAACAGGTGCTCGGTCTCATGCGCCACTTCGACCTGGCAGTGGGCATGCGGCTGCACTTCCTGATCTTCGCCGCGATGGTGGGCACGCCGTTCCTGCCGCTGCCGTACGCCGGCAAGGTCTTCGACCTCGCCCAGCGCCTCGGCGTGCCGGCCCTGCGGGGCGTGGAACGCGAGGTGGAGGGCCCCCTGCTGGCCGAGGTCGACCGGCTCTGGGACGAGCGGGAGCAGCGCGCCGAGGCCACCGCGCGGCGGGTGGCCGAGGTCTGCGAGGACGCCCGCGGCACCTCCCAGGTCACCCGGGCCGTCCTGGACAGCATCCGCAGTCGGGCCCTGACCCGCTCGAGCGCCGCCTGAGGCGGACGGCGGCCCCGCCCGGGTCAGACCGCCGGGCCCCGCCAGCAGTAGCGCCACTGGCCGCTGCCCGCGTCGGTCGACTCCAGCTCGTAGATCTCCGCTCCCGCCAGACCTTCGGCGCCGATGTGGTGGTGGGTCAGCGGCGGTCGGCCGTTCGGGTCCAGCTCCACCGTGACGCTCTGCCCGTCGGCCGTGCCGCCCACCAGGGGGATCTCCACCGTTGATGCCATGCGCCCATCCTGCACCGGCCGGCGCGGGCGCGCAGCGGATAGCGCGGGGCGGCGCGTGACCCACCCGTCGGCCGCAGTTTCGGGGAAAGTGTGGCCTCGGGCGCCCGCGAGCCACCTGTTTCCCCGAAACTGCCCGCGAGGGAGGGGCGGGGGAGTCAGGGGCGGGGAAGGAGGCCCGGCGGATACTCCATGCCGTCGTGGGTGCAGGCCGCGGCCGCCACCCGGGCCGCGTACCGGGCCGCGTCCGGCAGCGACGCCCCGCCCAGCCGGC
>NZ_JBFAMU010000148.1:0-10731 GCF_040656655.1 Micromonospora sp. NPDC049799 | reverse complement strand
GCGTCCGCCCGGGCGCGGGCCGTGCGCAGGCCGGCCAGCACCGCCGCCGGCCCACCCGCCATCGCCCGGGCCGCCTCGGTCACCTCCGGCGGCGTGGGCACCAGGGAGATCGCCGGGACGCCCCGCTCCCGTAGCCGGCTCTCCTGCGGCGCCAGCCGCGTGCGTACCGTGCTCAACTCCTCGCGGGCGGCCTGCACCGACCGGGCCTGCTCACCGGCGGCGGTGGCGGCGTCCCGCCGTACCCCGTCGAGCTGGCGGGCGGCGGCCAGGTAGTCGGTCCACGCGGCGGCCACCGGGTCGGCGGCCGTCGTGCCGCCGGCCGGCACCGGGGCGGCGGTCCGTTGCCGGCCCGGCCCCGACGTCCTGCTCCGTGTCGTGCCGCGGCTCATGGTTGCTCTCCGTCGTCGGCGAAGGGAACCAGGACGGTGCCCCGCTCACCCGGGCCGTCCCAGAGGACAACCCGGCCCGGGCGGGGCCGCCACTCGACCGGCCGGCCGAAGACCGACGCCAGCTGCGCGCCCGGCAGGTCCACCAGGGCGACCGCGGCCAGCTTCTCCACCTCACCCTCGGGGTCGAGCAGGGCCCCGAACGGCGGCACGGTGCGCCAGCGCCCCAACAGGTGCCGGCCGGCGGCCGGGCCCTCGTGCAGCAGCGTCCGCCACCGGTCCGGCGGCAACGTGGTGGCGGGAACCGCGCCCACGTCGAAGACCACCAGGTACGCGGGTGCCGTGTCCTCGATCGCGGCGAGCAGTCCGGGAAGGTCGACCGTCTCGACCGTCTGCCGCTCGGCCAGTTCGGTTGCCAACGCCTCGGCGACCGGGCGTGACCCGTCGTCCGGCGCCCACAGCACGAAACGCGCGGTGCCGGGCGAGTGGTGCGCGGCCGTGCCGCGTGCCGCCGTCGCCAGCAGCCGCACCGCCTCCGGCCCGGGACCGAGCACCGCCAGGTTGCGCCCGGGAGAGGGGCCGAGCGCCACGGCCACAGTGGACCGTCCGACGTCCACCGCCCGGCCCAGCAGGGCGGCCGGCTCCGACGTCCGACCCGCCAGTGCGGCCCGGTGCCGGGGGTCGTTGCGCAGCGACGGACGCGCCCAGCCGGCGAACACCACGGGCGGGGCGGAGCCCTCCGGGCGGGCCGTCCACAGCCGCTGCCGCAGCTCCGCCACCGTCTCCGGGTGGTCCTGCGGGTCGGGGAACCGGACCATTCTCTCGTGCCCGCGGGTCGCGCCCCGAGGCCCGCCGAGCCCGCCGGCCGTGTTCACCACCGCGCTGCCCACCGGCAGTCCCGCCGCCGAGTCGTTCGTCGGCTCCAGCACGGCACCGCCACCGGGAAGCGCCACCCGCACCGGGAACTGCCCGAGCACCGAGTCCCGGTCGGTACGCGCCCCCAACCCCAGGTCGCCCTCGCCGGCCAGCACCAGGTGCACCCCGTACGCCCGGCCCGACCGCGCCAGCGCATCCAGCCGCGTGGCGGCCTCCGCCGCCAGCCGGTCCCGCTCGGCGAAGAGCATCGGCAGGTGGTCGAGCACGCAGACGATCCGGGGCATCGGCCGGTGCTGCCGCAGCTCGCCGAAGCGCTGCCCGCCGGCTCGCGCACCGGCCTCCTCCCGCCGGCGCACCTCCGCCGCCAACTCGTCGAACAGGCCGAGCACGTACTCCCGGTCGGCGGCCATGGCCGCGGCGCGCACCTGCGGAATCCACGAACGGTCCCGCTCGGTCTGGAGAAACTCCACGAAGGACTCTCCGTCGCCCAGATCGACCAGGTACAGGACCAGCTCCTCCGGGCCGTACCGGGCGGCCAGGCCCAGCAGCGCGGTGGTGAGGAACGTCGACCGGCCGGCACCGGACCGGCCGCTGACCAGCCAGTGCGGGGTCAGCTCGGTGAAGCCCAGCGACACCGGCCGGCCGCCAGCGTCGCCCACGGTCGTCGCGATCCCGTCGGTCGCCCCCGCCGTCCACAGCTCCTGCTCCGGAGGGGGCAGCAGGTCGGCCAGCGCCAGGCGGGAACCGGCCTCCACCTGAGCCGCGAGCCGTCGGCACACCGCGTCGACCAGATCCGCCGGCGGGTCCGACTCGATGAACACCGGCGAGTTCAAGCCGCCCGGCTGTTCCCCTCCCGGCCCCGCGTACGGTGTGCCGGGCGGATCGCCCAACAGCGCGTACGCGGTGCGCATCGCGATCGTCGTGGCCCGGGGCAACGGCACCCGGCCTGGTCCCTGCTCGGTGGGGGGATCCGGGGCCGGGTTGGCGTTCCCGGCCGGACCGGTGGTGGCGGCCGTCCAGCCGGCGACGACCAGGTGCAGCCCGGCCGGCGGGCCCTGTTCCGCCAGCGCCGCGATCCTTGCCAGGTCCGTGGCACCGGTCGACTCGGGCAGCGCCGCGACCACCAGCAGCACCGCTCGGTCGTGGCGGCGGCGTCCGCTCGTACCCGGCGCCACCCACTGCTCCGCCTCGGTCAGCACCGCCCGCAGGCCCGTGACGTCGGTGGCCGGAGGCGGCAGCAGGCCGGCGTCCGCCAGCGCCGCGAACGGCGCCAGAACACCACCCGTGGCGTCCACCGCGCGGACCAGCAGCGCCCCGGCCGGCGTCGCCGCCAACAACCGCAGGAGTACGCCGCGGAGCAGACCCGCCACCCGGGGGTCCCGGGCGTCGGCGTCGACGGCGAGGTGGCCCGTGCCGAACAGCGGCACCAGGGCGGGAAAGCGGGCGTCGTCCAGGGGTGCCGCCGTACCGACGCGGACGAAGGACGGCGGGCCGTCACCGGCTGGCACGGTCGGGGCCAGTGTCTCCAGGACGGCACCGGCCCAACCGGGTGCCAGCACGTCCGCCGCGGTGCGGAGCCGCTCGGCCAGCTCGTACTGGCGTCCGTGGTCAGCCGGCACCGGGCGGGTGTCGTCGAGGATTTCGGCGGCGGCCAGGGCGGTCGCGGCGGCCCGGCGGTGCAGGGCGGCGGCGCGGCTCGTGCGTGCCCTCGGACCGGCCACGGCGTCCACCCCCTCTGCGCGAGGTCGGCAACCTCTCCCCGCGCAGAGACCGTAACCCAGGTGGAGTCTCCACCGGCGGAGGTGCGGCGGCGCTGCGCCGGTGTTGTCGCGGATCTCACCGATGCGGAGTGGTCCGTCACGATCCGCTGCATCTGAGGCATTGGGTCCACCGCGCCCAGCCGTTAGCCTCAGGGGGTGGAATCAGTGCAGCCCCCCGCCGGTTCCCAGGTCTCCCGTGTACCGGCGCAACGGCCCCCCTCGGACCACCTGGCGCCCCCCGGTCCGGCGCCCGCCCCGGAGCGGCCCCGGCGGCGACTCCGCACGGTGCTGACGGTGGTCGCGGCGGTGCTGACGTCCCTTGTGCTCGGCGGGATCGTCGCCGGATACCTGCTGTACGACCGCGCGACCGCGCCGGACCGCAGCGCCCCCGACGTCGTGGTGAGCGGATACCTGAATGCGTTTCTTCGAGAGCGAAATGACACCCGCGCAAACCTCTTCACCTGCGACGAGGCAGACATGGCGGAGCTACGCGCCCTGAGAGACGATCTGGTTGCCCGTGAGCAACGATTTGCCACGAATATTTCCGTGAGCTGGGGCAGCCTGCAAGTTAACCGCCAAGGTGACACGGCGGAGGTGCAGGTCGATCTCATCCTCTCGGCCTATGTCGATGGCACTTCCCAGGGTGATCGGCAGCCGTGGCGCTTCACCACTCGGGTCGGCGATGAGGACTGGCAAGTGTGTTCCAGCCGTAAGGTCGGCTGATCCCTCACTCGATCCAGAGCAGGTGAACCGGCACCTCCAGCGTGCTCGGTGCCTGTCCACGCCAGGCCCAGCGGTACCACTCCATCTCCGGCGTGACCCGGACGCAGATGTCACCGTCCGCGCCCGAGTAGGTCTCGGTTACCGCTCGCAGGTCGCGATGTTCCACCGATTCGGCGACGTGCACCACCCGGCGGCCGGCGACCGCGTCCGCCTCGAAGACGGGTGTCGGCGCGCGGTGCGCCGGGACGTCCAGCGACACCAGCCGGATACCCGTCTCGTGAGCGGGGCTCCCGGACGGCGGGCGCGCCCCCACCGTCTCCACCCAGACCCTCTCCACCGGCACCAGCGGGGCGAAGACCTCGACCTGGTCGGCCTCGGCGCGGTACCACTCGTGCTCCGGGATGACCGGCACGTAGGTCCGGCTGCCCTGCACCACGCGCTCGTCGGCGCGCAGGTCGCCTCGCCAGCCCAGGCCGGGTAGGCCGACCAGGACCCGCCGCCCCCGCAGGTCGACCCGGGTGGTGGCGGGAACGATCTCGATCGGCCGGGGCGGCAGGGGTGCCCAGTCCGGCTGGCCCGCGAACGGATCGGGCAGCGGATCGGTCATGGCCTCGAGCGTCTCATCCCGCGCTCCGCAGTGGGGCGCCGCGGTCCCGCATGAAGGGCACCGGGTCGATGGCGCTCCGGCTGCTGCGGTCGCCGTCGGTGTGGACCTCGTAGTGCAGGTGCGGCCCGGAGGAGTTGCCGCTGCTGCCGACCGCACCGATCACGTCGCCCGCCTCGACCATCTGCCCCGCACGAACCTGGGGCCGGCTGACCATGTGGCAGTAGCGGCTGACGATCTCGCCCGCGTGCAGGATGTCCACGAACCACCCACAGCCGCCCTTGTCCGGGAAGCCGTCGACGTCGCAGGTGAGCCGCCCGCTGCGGTCGGGGTCGCACTTGGAGATCAGCACGCGGCCGGTAGCGGCGGCCCGGATCAGCGTTCCCTTCGGCGCCGCGATGTCGACGCCGTTGTGCGCCGGTCGGTCCGCCGTGCGGAACCCCGAACCGACGCCACCCGGGATGGGGGCGGTCCAGCCGGATGCGGCGATCGCACCGGCGGCCGCCACGTCGCAGGTCTGCCGTCCGCTGACGAGCGCCGTCCGCGCTGCCCCGCCGGCCAGTGCGTTGACGATCGTTCCGGCCAGGTCCTCGTGCTTCGCGTACGCGTCGGGAAACGCGCTGACCTGGACCTTCTGAGCCGCGAGGGTGAGCGGCATGTCCTCCCAGCCGGGGATCTGGACGAGCTTCTCGTAGAACTTGCGGGCGGCGTACTCGGGTGTCATCCGCTGCGCGACGCTGCCCCAGCCGGCCCGCTGCTGGAACAGGCCGACCGAGTCGTGATCCGCCCCGACCCCCTCGTTCGGGATGGTCCGCGAGTCGGGGACCCTGCTGTTGGCCAGGTTGCGCAACCGGGACTCCTGCATCGCGGTCGCGACGGCGACCACCCAGCCGCGGGGCGGGACCTTCATCTCCTGCCCGACCTTGATGATCCGCGCGGCGTTGCGCAACTGGACCTCGCCGTACTGGGAGAGGCGGGGCATCTCACCGGTCACGGTGACCCGGAAATCGCCGGTGCACTCCTGGCTGGCCAGCGTCAGCTGGTCGGGACCCTCGCCGCCCAGTTCGGTGAGGAGGAAGGCGCCGGCGCCGCCGGTGCAGCAGAGCAGAATGAGGGCCGCGGTCAGGGCGGCGGCCAGGGCGCCGACCCGGAGCCGGCGGCGCGGTCGCACGTCGTCGCTCATTCCTGCTCCCAGTCCACCGCGTCCACCAGCCACCGCCCCTCCGGCGCCACCAGTTCCAGCCGCAGCCGCCCGGTGTCGAGCGGGACCAGGACCTCGACGAACCTCTCGGTCCGGGGTTGGAGGGTGACCTCGTCACTCACCCGGGTCGCCGGCACCCCGGCCGGGTCCGCGCCGGCGAGCTTCTCGGTCAGCGCGGGCGTGGAGAGCGGGCGCATGTCGGATTGCCACTGCTCCGCGCTGACGCCCGGTCGGCCGAGCCACGCCGTCACGAACTTTCCGGCGGTCTGCTCCGGCGTCAGCTCACCCGGCCGGGTCACCGGTGCGGGAGGAGTCGCCGTCGCGACGAGCCCGTCGTCGCCAGCGGTCGGGGCGACCGTGGTGATCGGCCGGCTCGGGCGGTTGCTGAGCCCGGCGGCCGGATCGCCCGGTCCGCTCACCAACCGCGCCGCCCCGATCACGCCGAACACGACGACCGCCAGGAGGAGCGCGACGCCGAGCCGGGACCGGAGGGCCCGGGTGAACAGGAATTCGATCGCCCGTCGCACCGCACTCACCGTGCCTCGGAGCGGATCCGGGGAGTAGTCCGATCGGGTTCGCGTTCCGTGGAGCCCGGCCGGTAGATGACGAAGGATGGATTCTCTTCCGGCACGTCGGGCTCCGTCCAGCTGGCCGGCTGCCGGCGGCGGGGTCGGGGGGCGACCGGCCGCCCGGTGGAGCGCTCCTCGACCGCGGGCGCCCTGTCCTCGGTCCGCTCGCGGCCGTCCGGGCGCTCGCGCTCGCTCCCGCCGGCGGAGCCGGCGGAGGTGCCGGCGTGCGACGGGTCCTCCCGGCGTGCCTCGGGTCGGAGACTGGTCTGCTCCGCCACGACCTGGCCCCGTCGGCGGCCCAGGGCGGGCTCGTTCGTACCGCCGGGCTCCGCGACATCCAGACGAGCAGCGGTCCGCATGTCCCGGAAGAAGCGCCGGTGCCAGGAGCCGGCCGAGCTGACCGCCTCGGAGCTGTCCTTGCCGCCCAGTTGGGTGATCCGCCGGTACGGGCGCAGCAGAAGCCACCCCACCACACCGCAGAGCCAGACCAGCACCACCTGGAGCCAACCGGGCAGGGTCGAGGTGCTCATGATCAGGTCGACCGCGAAGAGGTAGATGGCCGCGCCGGTGCCGAAGATGGCGATGTTGAAGACGGCGGCGACCACCGCGTTCGCGAGCCGCCGCAGGCCGGCGCTGGCCGGGCGCAGCAGACCGACCGTGCCGAGGATCGGCGCGGCGATCACCGCCCAGCGGAAGATCAGGAAGCCGAGCAGCACCAGGAGCGACGCGGTCAGGTCGAACATCGCGAACAGCAGCGAGGCGAGCACCGCGATGAACCCGGCACCCACCCGGTCCATGTCCCGGACGCCCTGGAGGTACTCGTACGCCTCCGGGTCCTCCTGCTCGATCTGCTGCGCGACCCGCGCCCACTGCTGCTGCTTAATCTTGATGGTCAGTTCGCGAGTTGCCGGGTTAGAGCGGATCCTCTCGGCCTCGTCCCATGAGAGTGACTTCGCATCATAGAGCGCTGGGCCGTACTTCTTTGCGGTTTCGCTGTCGGCGGAGCCAAGGACACCGCGCAACCAGTTGCGGTAGAGCATCGATTCGGTGGCTGTGTCACTCGCTCGTACCGCCGGCGGTCGCTTGTCGACACAAGCCTCTGGATTCGGTAGTGCACATTTGTCCGGAGGTGTGTCCTTGGAGGTTGGTCCGACGGCGTCGTGGACGACGCCGAGCGTGGTGACGAGCGTCCCGTCGGCGATGTTCGCGGATTTGACCGGCCAGGCGGCCAGGGCGGTCACCGCCACCATCACCAGGAGGGCCCAGCCCGCCGTGGTCATCGCGTTGCTCATGTCCGACTGGCGCGACCGCCAGAGCAGGTAGAGCCCGACCACGCAGAGCGTGACGATGCCGAAGACACTGAACACCTTCTGGTAGACGGCCTTGGTCGCCTGATCCACCAGAGGATCCGCCCAGCCCCACATCGAGCCTGGATCCCAGGCCCGCTCGCGCAGAGCGTTGGATGCGCCGACGATCGCTGTAGCGATCATGAACTCGCCGTTGGCGACCGTGTTGGTGAACTTGTAGTCAGGGTGCAGCACGGCTGTGGCGCATCCGGTGTCCACGTCGTAGGTGGTGTAGCTGTATCCGGCATACCCGTAGTCGCTGTAGAAGCCCTTCGGGCCGGGCTGTTTGGCGGAGTCGGGGCGGGACGCGAACCAGCCGGCGAGGCCGGAGTCCGGAGCGCTGGGCGTGGGGGCGTTCCGGCACTTGACGTCGTCCTCCGCGACGTCCTTCAGCTTGGCGACGCAGGCGCGGAAGTCGGCCTGCCACTCCTGGGTGGTGCAGAGGTCACCGGGTGCCTGGGCGGCCGCCGATGCCGGTGGCGCCGCGGTGGCGCCGACGGCCGGCCAGCCGATGGTGGCCCCGGCCAGTACGCCGAGGGCGAGCAGGAACGCCGCTGTCCGTGCCCGGGCCCCGGCCATGTCACGCCTCCAGATCCGGTAGGACGGACGGCAGCACCCCGGCCGCCGCGGCGATGGCCGCCGGTGTGGTGTCCAGGTGCTCCAGGAGGCCCTCGACGTACGAGACGTCGACCCGGACCTTCTGCACCCGCCCGTCGACGTCGCGCATCACGAACTCACGGAAGCCGAGCCGGGTGGCGGAGGTCGCGTCGGCGGTGGAGAGGGAGGCGAGGGTCGCCTCGTAGCCGTCGTTGACCGGTACGCGCAGCAGCCGCAGCGCCTCGGAGGCGATCTCCGCGTCCTCGGCGATCCGGCCGACGAAGACGGTGGAGACCAGGTTCTGGACGTCGAGGCCGAGGATGTCCTTCGGGTTCTGGGAGGCGACCAGCGCCGCCAGGTTCCACTTGCGGGAGTCCCGGGCGAGCCGGACCAGGAAGGAGCGGCCGGAGCGCCAGCCCTCCATGAAGTGCGCCTCGTCCAGGCCGACGAGCTTGCGGGACGACATCGACCCGCCGTAGCAGCGACGGACGGCGAGCCGGTGCGCGGTGTGCAGCATCGGCAGGGCGAGGGCTTCCTCGGCGGACCAGTACTCGCGCTCGATCTTCAGGTCGGGCAGCCGGAGCCCGGCCATGGTGATCACGGTGAGGGCCGCGTCGGCACCCAGCAGCCCTTCCGGCGGCCGGCCGAAGAAGAGCATCGCCAGTGGCATCTCGGCGGTGTCGAGCAGCAGGTTGGCCAGCTCGCGTCCGGCGTCGTCGTCGAGCTGCGCGAGGCAGGTGACGACGTCGTCCAGCGTGGAGGTCTCCTCGGCCGGCACCTGGCGTACGGCGTGGCGGAACAGGGTCGCCGTGGACGCCTCCCGGGCCACCTGTGGCGGCACCAGCATCATGCAGATGTCCTGGACGAGCATGCGGCGTTCGGCTCGCGCGTTGGAGACCGCGATCTCGAACTCCCGGTCGCCCGACGCGCCGGTGCCGAACTCGCTGCGCAGCGGGGTGGGGATCAGCGAGTACGGCGCCAGGGTGCCGTGCTCGGAGCCGGTGAGGTTGAGCACCCGGGCGTACGGGCGCAGCTCCGGCATCGCGCACAGGCGGGCCAGCGGGCCGGACGGGTCGAGCAGGGTCACCTGCACACCGCGCCGGGCGGCGAGGTAGCCCAGCGCGCCGAGCAGGGTGGACTTGCCACCGCCGGGCTCGGCCACGAAGACCGCCAGGCCGGAGCGTTCCCGCACCTCCATGGGGAAGTGCAGGTCGAGGAAGACGGGCCGGCGACAGGTGCCGGCGGTACGCCCGATGAGGTCGCCCCGCCGGTCGCCGACGGTGGAGGCGGCCTGCGGAAGGGCCGCGGCGAGCAGGTTGACCGGCATCCGGCGGACGTAGCCGGTGTTGGCGATCGGCTCGCCGGGGATGAACTCGCGGGCCAGCCAGTCCTGGTTCTTCGGGTGCTGCAGGGAGATGCGCAGCTCGCGGGAGTAGAGCTGGATCAGCCGGCGGGCCCGTTCCAGGCACTCCTCGCGGGTGCGCCCGCCGACGGCGATCCGGTGCCAGCCGTGGGCGCGGGCGGAGTCGACCGGCAGCCCGGTGGTCATCTCGTCGCCGATCACGAGTGCCCGCTTGGCCAGTCGTTCCAGCTCGGGCGGCGCGTCGATGCCGTGCTCGGCGTAGTCGAGTTGCTGCGAGCGGATCATCCGGAGCCGGTGCTCCAGGTTACGGAAGGAGTCGCCGGAGCCGAGGATGTCGACCCGGGTGGAGATCTCCATCGGCCAGGGCAGCCGCTCGTGGAAGTGTAGCCACGGCTCGTGCCGCTCGGGGATCTCCAGTGGCTCCATCCGGCCCACGGCGAGCACGGCGACGTGCCGTTCCTCGCCGGTCATCCGGTTGACCAGCTTGACGGTGGAGCCGTACGGGGTGCGGTAGCGCTCCACCTGCTCGGTGAGGGCCAGCAGGTCGCCGCGGTCCCAGCGCCCGTCGCCGACCGGGGAGAGCGTGCCGGGCGGTGCCATGCACAGCGCCACCGAGCGGTAGAGCAGCCACTCCAGTTCCTGGGCGGTGACCCGTCGCCCGCGCATCCCGAACGCGCCGAGCACCTCGTCGAACTGCTCGACGGTGCGGCCGAGCTTGCGCCGCTCGCCCTCGGCGACGCCGCGGCCGAAGGTGCGCAGCAGCCGCTCGGTGAGCGAGTCGCCGAGGGACCGCCGGGCGAAGGTGACGCCCAGATAGGTCTGCCCCTCGGCGTGGTTGACCGACAGCAGGTGCCGCTGCGCCGCCACCAGATGGTCGGCCCAGCCCGCGGTGCCCGGCACGTCGGGCAGCGGTGCCCTGGTGTGGGCGTCGATGGTGCGCGCCCACTCGTCGGCCGGGAACGGGCGGGTGGTCCGGCGCAGGTGCAGCCGGAAGCCGGCCAGTCCGGCGTACTGCTCGGAGATCGCCGAGAGCAGGGCCTCCCGCTCGGCGTCCGGCCGGAACGCCCAGCGCACCTCGGGCAGCCAGTACCACGCCGTGACGGTGTTGGGGGTGAAGGTCAGGTGGCCGGCGATCTCGGTGATGGCCAGCTCGACGGCGGGGTCGCGGTCACCGAACTTGATCTTCGGCGCCTTGACGCGGACCGGCTTGGCGGGGCGGTCGCGGCGATCGGCCGAGCGCTGGCGCGGTGGTGTGAGCTCGCGGCCGGGGGACCGGTCGGGGAGGGTGGCGCGGCGGGACGGGCGC
>NZ_JBFAMU010000147.1:0-10757 GCF_040656655.1 Micromonospora sp. NPDC049799 | reverse complement strand
CGGGCGGCCGTCGCCGCGCTCGGGCTGCCGACCAGCTACCCGGCCGACGCCTGGCCGCAGCTGCTCGCCGCCATGCGGGTGGACAAGAAGGCCCGGGGCAGCCGGCTGCGCTTCGTGGTGCTCGACGGGCTAGCCCGCCCGGCGATGCTGGAAGGCCCCGACGACGAGCTGCTCCACGCCGCCTACCAGCAGGTGGCGGCGTGAGCGCCGGCACCGCGCCGGTCCGGCCCCGCCGGGTGTACGTGCTGAACGGTCCCAACCTCGGCCGGTTGGGCACCCGGCAGCCCGAGGTGTACGGCGCCACCACGTACGCCGACCTGGTGGCGCTCTGCGAGGCGACCGGGCGGGAGCTGGGCCTGGACGTGACGGTGCGGCAGACCGACGCCGAGCATGAACTGCTCGGTTGGTTGCACGCCGCGGCCGACGAGGAGGCCGCGGTGGTGCTCAACCCGGCCGCCTGGTCGCACTACTCGGTCGCCGTCCGGGACGCCTGCGCGCTGCTGCGCGCCCCCCTGGTCGAGGTGCACATTTCCAACATCCACGCCCGGGAGGAGTTCCGGCACCACTCGGTGGTCTCGGCGGTGGCCACGGGTGTGATCTGCGGGCTGGGCGTCGACGGTTACCGCCTGGCCCTGCACCATCTGGCGACCCGCTTCTCCTGACCCGGCGGCCCGTTGGGCTGCTCACGGTCACCTGGGGTGACCCTGCGTCACAGTCACGGCGGGCCGGGATGTGGCGGTGGGTACCGGAAAGACTCCGGCGGGCGGCGGACCCGGTCGCAGCTAGTAGACTTGCTCAGTCTGTCCGCCAATTGATGATCAAGGCAGGAAATGGCCACCACCAACGACCTGAAGAACGGCCTGGTACTCAACCTCGACGGAGAGCTGTGGGCCGTCGTCGAGTTCCAGCACGTCAAGCCCGGTAAGGGTGGTGCGTTCGTGCGTACCACGCTGAAGAACGTGCTGTCCGGCAAGGTGGTCGACAAGACCTTCAACGCGGGCACCAAGGTCGAGACCGCGACCGTGGACAAGCGCACGATGCAGTACCTGTACGCCGACGGCGAGGACTACGTCTTCATGGACCTGGAGACGTTCGACCAGATCACCGTGCCCGGCGGCACGGTCGGCGAGGCCGCCAACTACCTGCTGCCCGAGGCCGAGGCCACCGTCGCCACCCACGAGGGCGTCCCCCTCTACATCGAGCTGCCGACCTCCGTCGTGCTCGAGGTCACCTACACCGAGCCGGGTCTGCAGGGCGACCGGTCGACCGGCGGCACCAAGCCGGCCACCGTCGAGACCGGCGCCACCGTGCCGGTGCCGCTCTTCATCACCACCGGCGAGAAGATCAAGGTCGACACCCGCGACGGCCGTTACCTCGGCCGCGCCTGATGGCCGAGGGTCCCAAGCAGCAGATGCCGGCGCGCCGCAAGGCGCGCAAGCGGGCGCTGGACGTGCTCTTCGAGGCCGATCTTCGGGACCGTCCGCCCGTCGAGGTGCTCGCCGGGTACGTCGAGCGCATCGAGAAGCCCCGCCCGGAGCACCTGGGTTACACGGTCAGCCTGGTCGAGGGGGTCGCCGGCCACCTCGACCGGATCGACGAGCTGATCGCCAGTTACGCCGAGGGCTGGACGCTGGACCGGATGCCGGCGGTCGACCGCAACCTCGCCCGGATCGCCGTCTACGAGTTGCTCTACGTCGACGAGATCGACGACGCGGTGGCGATCAGCGAGGCCGTGGAGCTGGCCCGGCAGATGTCGACCGACGACTCGCCGCGCTTCCTCAACGGCATCCTCGGCCGCATCGCCGAGTACGCCACCCGCTGACCGGGTCGACGTGACCGGAACAACGAGAAGGGCCCGTGCCGGACGGCACGGGCCCTTCTCGTCGGGTGGATCAGGAGGCGAAGAACGCCCGCGGGTCGGCGACCAGCACGCCGTGCTCGGTCAGCCGCTCGATGAGGCCCGACGGCGAGGCGTCGTAGACGATCGCGAGGGCCCGCAGGTCGTCGGCGCGGATGGAGAGCACCCGGCCGTTGTAGTCGCCGCGCTGCTGCTGGATGGCGCGCGCGTACCGGGCCACGTAGGCCAGGTCCTCGGACGCCTCGTCGTAGAGCCGCTCCAGGTCCAGCACGATCTTGCTGGTGGGCTCGTGGCGGACGCCGCTGCCGTCGGGCAGCAGCTCCGAGACGGGAACGCGGTAGAAGTCGGCCAGCTCGGCCAGGCGGGACACGGTGACGGCCCGGTCGCCGCGCTCGTACGAGCCGACCACCACCGCCTTCCAGCGGCCGTTCGACTTCTCCTCCACGCCCTGCAGGGACAGGCCCTGCTGCTGGCGGATGGAGCGCAGGCGGGCGCCCAGAGACTTGGCGTATTCAGAGGGCATTCGGACACTCCCAGTGCTGCTCGGGGTTCTCCCGTCGATCGCTACGGAGCGTGACGGTACGGGGATTGCGACACGCGGTCAAGTGGTCGTGACCTTCCCGTTGGGCGGCACGGGGCCGTTCGTCCCGTCTTCGTGGCGCTGACCAGGGGATCAGTGGCCGGCGACGGCCGGCCCGGTGACCACTGGTAACGTGGCGTGAAGCCCCGGTGCGGGCCGCTCGCGGCCCGCCACCGGTCATCCGACGTCCTTTAACGACCCGTCCCGTGAGGCGGGGAAGGAGGTCCGCCGTGGCCTACCCACCGGCTGCCCAGTCGCCGCCCGCGCGACAACCCTCGGTGAAGGTGATCCTCGCCAGCGCCGACGTCCAGCGCGTGGTCGACCGCATCGCCCACCAGATCCTGGAGAAGACCCAGGGCGCCCAGCAGACCGTGCTGCTCGGCATACCGACCCGGGGCGCGCCGCTCGCGAGGCGCCTCGCCGCCCGGATCAGCGCCTTCGAGGACGTCGCCGTACCGGTCGGCGTGCTCGACATCACCCTCTACCGCGACGACCTGCGCCGGCACGCCACCCGCGCGGTCGGTCCGACGCAGCTTCCCCCGGGCGGCATCGACGGCAAGCGGGTCATCCTCGTCGACGACGTGCTCTTCTCCGGCCGTACCGTCCGGGCCGCCCTCGACGCCCTCAACGACGTCGGCCGCCCGGCGTCCGTGCAGCTCGCCGTCCTGGTCGACCGCGGCCACCGGGAGCTGCCGATCCGGGCCGACTACGTCGGCAAGAACATCCCGACCTCGCTCGCGGAGAGCGTGAAGGTCACCCTCGCCGAGACCGACGACGCCGACGAGGTCAAGCTGTACGGGGGGACCACCTCATGATCCGCCACCTGCTCTCCGGCGCCGACCTGGACGCCGCGACCGCCACCGAGATCCTCGACACCGCCGCCGAGATGGCCACCGTCGCCGGCCGCGAGGTCAAGAAGCTGCCCGCGCTGCGCGGGCGGACCGTGGTGAACCTCTTCTACGAGGACTCCACCCGCACCCGGATCTCGTTCGAGGCGGCGGCGAAGCGGCTGTCCGCCGACGTCATCAACTTCTCCGCCAAGGGCTCCAGCGTCACCAAGGGCGAGAGCCTCAAGGACACCGCGCTCACCCTCCAGGCCATGGGCGCCGACGCGGTCGTCGTCCGGCACCCCGCCTCCGGCGCTCCGCACCGGCTCGCCGACTGGGTCGACGGGTCGGTGGTCAACGCCGGCGACGGCACCCACGAGCACCCGACCCAGGCGCTGCTCGACGCGTACACGATGCGCTCCCGGCTGGGGCGGCTGGCCGGCCTGTCGGTCGCGGTGGTGGGCGACGTGCTGCACAGCCGGGTGGCCCGGTCCAACGTCCTGCTGCTGTCCACCCTCGGCGCGAAGGTCACCCTGGTCGGCCCGCCGACGCTGATCCCGGTGGACATCGCGGGGGCGCTCGCGCCCGGCACCGACGTCTCCTACGACCTGGACGCGGTGCTGCCGCAGTCGGACGTGGTGATGATGCTGCGGGTGCAGCGGGAGCGGATGAACGACTCCTACTTCCCGTCCGCCCGCGAGTACGCGCGCCGCTACGGGCTGGACGGCTCGCGCATGCGCCGGCTGCCCGAGCACGCGATCGTCATGCACCCCGGCCCGATGAACCGGGGCATGGAGATCACGCCCGAGGTCGCCGACTCACCCCGCTCCACCATCGTCGAACAGGTCGCCAACGGGGTTTCCGTGCGGATGGCCGTCCTCTACCTGCTGCTCGGAGGGAACAACCGGTGACCGCGTACCTGATCAAGAACGTGAGCGTCGTCGGCGCCGCGCCGACCGACCTGCTGATCCGCGACGGCGTCGTCGCCGAGACCGGCGCGGGCCTGACCGCGTCGGACGCCACCGTGGTCGACGCCACCGGGCTGGTCGCCCTGCCCGGCCTGGTCGACCTGCACACCCACCTGCGCGAGCCGGGCCGGGAGGACGCCGAGACGGTGGAGACCGGGTCGCGGGCGGCGGCGCTCGGCGGCTACACCGCGGTCTGCGCGATGGCCAACACCTCGCCGGTCGCCGACACCGCCGGCGTGGTCGAGCAGGTCTGGCGGCTGGGCCGGGAGGCCGGGCTGGTCGACGTGCAGCCCATCGGCGCGGTCACCGTCGGCCTGGCCGGCGAGCGGCTGGCGGAACTGGGCGCGATGGCCGACTCGGCCGCCCGGGTGCGGATCTTCTCCGACGACGGGCACTGCGTCGCCGACCCGAAGCTGATGCGCCGGGCCCTGGAGTACGTCAAGGCGTTCGACGGGGTCATCGCCCAGCACGCCGAGGAGCCCCGCCTCACCGAGGGCGCCCAGATGCACGAGGGCGAGGTGTCGACCCGGCTCGGGCTGACCGGCTGGCCGGCGGTCGCCGAGGAGGCGATCATCGCCCGGGACGTGCTGCTCGCCGAGCACGTCGGCAGCCGCCTGCACGTCTGTCACGTCTCCACCGCCGGCAGCGTCGAGGTGCTGCGCCAGGCCAAGGCCCGCGGCGTCCGGGTCACCGCCGAGGTGACACCGCACCACCTGCTGCTGACCGACGAGGTCGTGAGCGGGAGGAGTGAGCTTGCGAGCCCCGCACTCGCGAACAACTGGAGCCCAGCGGGCGCCTACGACCCCGTCTTCAAGGTCAACCCGCCGCTGCGCACCGCCACCGACATCGCCGCGCTGCGTACCGCGGTCGCCGACGGCGTCATCGACATCATCGCCACCGACCACGCCCCGCACGCCGTGGAGGACAAGGAGTGCGAGTGGGCGTACGCCCGGCCGGGCATGCTCGGCCTGGAGACGGCGCTGTCGATCGCCCTGGACGTGCTCGGTCCGGAGTGGGACCTGATCGCCGAGCGGATGTCCCGCACCCCGGCCCGGATCGCCGGCCTCGACGGTCACGGCGTCGACCCGGCGCCCGGCGTGCCGGCGAACCTGACCCTGGTCGACCCGGCCGCCCGCCGGGTGATCGAGCCGGCGGAGCTGGCCAGCCGCAGTCGCAACACCCCGTACGCCCGCATGACGCTGCCGGGTCGCATCGTGGCGACCTTCCTGCGTGGCGAGCCGACGGTCCTGGACGGAAAGGCAGTGAAGTGAAGAGGCGTTCCGCGATTCTCGTCCTGGAGGACGGGCGCACGTTCCACGGCGAGGCGTACGGCAGCGTCGGGGAGACCTTCGGTGAGGCCGTCTTCAACACCGGCATGACCGGCTACCAGGAGACCCTCACCGACCCCTCCTACCACCGGCAGGTGGTGGTGCAGACCGCCCCGCACATCGGCAACACCGGAGTCAACGGCGAGGACGACGAGTCCGCCCGGATCTGGGTCGCCGGGTACGTGGTGCGGGACCCGGCCCGGATCGGCTCCAACTGGCGCGCCACCGGCGGGCTGGAGGACCGGCTCGCCGCCGAGGGCGTGGTCGGCATCAGCGGCGTGGACACCCGGGCGCTGACCCGGCACCTGCGCGAGCGCGGCGCGATGCGGGTCGGGATCTCCAGCGTCGAGACCGACCCCCGCGCGCTGCTGGCCCGGGTCCGCCAGTCGCCGGAGATGGTCGGTGCCGACCTGTCCGCCGAGGTGACGACCGCGGAGCCGTACATCGTCCAGGCGCAGGGCGCGCACCGGTTCACCGTCGCCGCGCTGGACCTGGGCATCAAGCGCAACGTGCCGCGCCGGCTCGCCGCGCGCGGGGTCACCACCCACGTGCTGCCCGCCCACTCCACCATCGACGACCTGCTGGCCACGGGCGCGGACGCGGTGTTCCTCTCGCCCGGCCCGGGCGACCCGGCCACCGCCGAGGGCCCGGTGGCGCTGGCCCGCGAGGTGCTCAGCCGGAAGGTGCCGCTGTTCGGCATCTGCTTCGGCAGCCAGATCCTCGGCCGGGCGCTGGGCTTCGGCACGTACAAGCTCGGCTACGGCCACCGGGGCATCAACCAGCCGGTGCTGGACCGGGCCACCGGCAAGGTCGAGGTGACCAGCCACAACCACGGCTTCGCGGTGCGGGTGCCGGGGGCCGGGAACGGCGCCGTCGTCCCCGACCAGGTGATCGAGACCGAATTCGGCGGCGTCCAGGTGTCGCACGTCTGCCTCAATGACAACGTGGTCGAGGGGCTGCGGGCGAAGGACGTGCCCGCCTTCACCGTCCAGTACCACCCGGAGGCGGCGGCCGGCCCGCACGACGCGGACTACCTCTTCGACCGCTTCGCCGAGCTCATCGAGGGCGGAAAGAATGCCTAAGCGCACAGACCTCAAGCACATCCTCGTCATCGGCTCCGGGCCGATCGTCATCGGTCAGGCCTGCGAGTTCGACTACTCCGGCACCCAGGCCTGCCGCGTGCTGCGCAGCGAGGGCATCCGGGTCAGTCTGGTCAACTCCAACCCGGCGACGATCATGACCGACCCGGAGTTCGCCGACGCCACGTACGTCGAGCCGATCACCCCGGAGTTCGTCGAGCTGGTCATCGCCAAGGAGCGGCCGGACGCCGTGCTGCCCACCCTGGGCGGGCAGACCGCGCTGAACACGGCGGTCGCCCTGCACGAGGCGGGCGTCCTGGAGAAGTACGGCGTCGAGCTGATCGGAGCGAACATCGACGCGATCCGGCGCGGCGAGGACCGGCAGCTGTTCAAGGACATCGTCGCCAAGGCCGGCGTACGCCTGGGCGTCGAGGACCCGACCGGCCTGGTGCCCCGCTCGCGCGTGTGCCACTCCATGGAGGAGGTCGAGGCGACCGTCGCCGAGCTGGGCCTGCCGGTGGTGATCCGGCCGTCGTTCACCATGGGCGGTCTCGGTTCCGGCATGGCGCACACCCCGGAGGACCTGGCCCGCATCGCCGGTGACGGCCTGTCCGCCAGCCCGGTGCACGAGGTCCTCATCGAGGAGAGCGTGCTCGGCTGGAAGGAGTACGAGCTCGAACTGATGCGCGACCGGCACGACAACGTCGTGGTGGTGTGCTCGATCGAGAACGTCGACCCGATGGGCGTGCACACCGGCGACAGCGTCACCGTGGCCCCGGCCATGACGCTGACCGACCGGGAGTACCAGCGCCTGCGCGACCTCGGCATCGCGGTGTTGCGCGAGGTCGGGGTGGACACCGGTGGCTGCA
Organism: Micromonospora sp. NPDC049799; assembly: GCF_040656655.1. Lineage (NCBI taxonomy): Bacteria > Bacillati > Actinomycetota > Actinomycetes > Micromonosporales > Micromonosporaceae > Micromonospora > Micromonospora sp. NPDC049799. The sequence goes on along the minus strand of NZ_JBFAMU010000147.1, from coordinate 3,248 downwards.
ACATCCAGTTCGCGGTCAACCCGGCCGACGGCCGGATCGTCGTGATCGAGATGAACCCGCGGGTGTCCCGCTCCTCGGCGCTGGCGTCGAAGGCGACCGGCTTCCCGATCGCGAAGATCGCCGCCAAGCTCGCCATCGGCTACACGTTGGACGAGATCCCCAACGACATCACCCTGAAGACCCCGGCGGCGTTCGAGCCGACGCTGGACTACGTGGTGGTGAAGATCCCCCGGTTCGCGTTCGAGAAGTTCCCCGGCGCGGACCCGGAGCTGACCACCACCATGAAGTCGGTCGGCGAGGCGATGAGCCTGGGCCGCAACTTCACCGAGGCGCTGAACAAGGCGATGCGCTCGATGGAGACGAAGGCCGCCGGCTTCTGGACCACTCCGGACCCGGCCGACGCGACGAAGGAGAACACCCTCGCCGCGCTGCGGATGCCGCATGACGGCCGGCTCTACACGGTGGAGCGGGCGCTGCGGCTGGGCGCGTCGATCGCCGAGGTCACCGCGGCCTCCGGCGGCATCGACCCGTGGTTCCTGGACCAGATCGCCGCCCTGGTCGAGCTGCGTGCCGAGATCGTGGACGCCCCGGTGCTCGACGCGGAGCTGCTGCGCCGGGCGAAGCGGGCCGGCCTGTCCGACCGGCAGCTGGCCGCGCTGCGTCCGGAGCTGGCCGCCGAGGACGGCGTACGGACGCTGCGGCACCGCCTGGACGTCCGGCCGATCTACAAGACCGTGGACACCTGCGCCGCCGAGTTCGAGGCGACCACGCCGTACCACTACTCGTCGTACGACGCCGAGACCGAGGTCGCCGGTTCGGACCGGCCGAAGGTGCTGATCCTCGGCTCCGGACCGAACCGCATCGGGCAGGGCATCGAGTTCGACTACTCCTGCGTACACGCCGTCATGGCGCTGCGGGACGTCGGCTTCGAGACCGTCATGGTCAACTGCAACCCGGAGACGGTGTCCACCGACTACGACACCGCCGACCGGCTCTACTTCGAGCCGCTGACCTTCGAGGACGTGCTGGAGGTCTGGCACGCCGAGGACACCTCCGGCCGGGCGGCCGGCGGTCCCGGCGTGGTCGGGGTGATCGTGCAGCTGGGCGGGCAGACGCCGCTGGGCCTGGCACAGCGGCTCAAGAACGCCGGCGTACCGGTCGTCGGCACCTCCCCGGAGTCGATCCACCTGGCCGAGGAGCGCGGCGCGTTCGGCGCGGTGCTGGCGCGGGCCGGCCTGCGGGCCCCGGCGCACGGCACCGCCACCTCGTACGACGACGCGAAGGCGATCGCCGACGAGATCGGCTACCCGGTGCTGGTCCGGCCGTCGTACGTGCTCGGCGGGCGGGGCATGGAGATCGTCTACGACGACGCCACCCTGCGCGACTACATCGGCCGGGCCACCGACATCAGCCCGGACCACCCGGTGCTGGTGGACCGCTTCCTCGACGACGCCATCGAGATCGACGTGGACGCGTTGTGCGACGCCGACGGCGAGGTCTACCTCGGCGGCGTGATGGAGCACATCGAGGAGGCCGGCATCCACTCCGGCGACTCGTCCTGCGCACTGCCGCCGATCACCCTGGCCGGCTCGCACGTGGCGCAGGTGCGCCGCTACACCGAGGCGATCGCGCGCGGGGTGGGCGTCAAGGGCCTGCTCAACGTCCAGTACGCCCTCAAGGACGACATGCTGTACGTGCTGGAGGCCAACCCGCGCGCCTCCCGGACCGTCCCGTTCGTCTCCAAGGCCACGGCGGTGCCGCTGGCGAAGGCGGCGGCCCGGATCGCGCTGGGCGCGACGATCGCCGAGCTGCGCGCCGAGGGGCTGCTCCCGGCCACCGGCGACGGCGGATCACTCCCGGACAGCGCCCCGATCGCGGTCAAGGAGGCGGTGCTGCCGTTCAAGCGGTTCCGTACCCGCTCGGGCAAGGGCATCGACTCGCTGCTCGGTCCGGAGATGAAGTCGACCGGCGAGGTGATGGGCATCGACACGTCCTTCGGGCACGCGTTCGCCAAGTCGCAGTCCGCCGCGTACGGCTCGCTGCCGACCGGCGGGAAGATCTTCGTGTCGGTGGCCAACAGGGACAAGCGCGGCATGATCTTCCCGATCAAGCGGCTGGCCGACCTGGGCTTCGAGATCGTGGCCACCACGGGCACGGCCGAGGTGCTGCGCCGGCACGGCATCGCCTGCGAGCAGATCCGCAAGCACTACGAGTCCGGCGCGGGCGAGGACGCGGTGTCGCTGATCCTCGGTGGCGACGTCGCCCTGGTGGTGAACACCCCGCAGGGTTCCGGGGCGAGCGCCCGCTCGGACGGCTACGAGATCCGCAGCGCCGCCGTGACGGCCGACATCCCGTGCATCACCACGGTCCCGGGCGCGGCGGCGGCGGTGATGGGCATCGAGGCGCGCATCCGGGGTGACATGCAGGTCCGCCCGCTCCAGGACCTGCACGCCGCCCTCCGGGCCGCGAAGTGACGGGCGTGCTCTTCGAGAAGCTCGTACGGCCGGGGTTGTTCCGGATCGGCGGTGGGGACGCCGAGGCGGCGCACGAGTGGACGCTGCACCGGCTCGCGGCGCTGTCCCGGCGGCCGGCGGCGCTCGCGGCGCTGCGGGCCCGGTACCTGGTGCGGGCCCCGCGCACGGTGTTCGGGGTGGAGTTCCCGAACCCGGTGGGGCTCGCCGCCGGGATGGACAAGGACGGCGCGGCGCTGCCGGCCTGGCCGGCGCTGGGCTTCGGGTTCGTCGAGGTCGGCACGGTCACCGCGCACGCCCAGCCGGGCAACCCCCGGCCCCGGCTGTTCCGGCTGCGCGGCAGCGAGGCCGTGGTCAACCGGATGGGCTTCAACAACGCCGGCGCGCAGGCCCTGGCCGCGCGCCTGGCGGCGCTGCCCCGCCCGATCGGGGTGCCGCTGGGCATCTCGCTGGGCAAGTCCAAGGTGACCCCGCTGGAGGACGCGGTCTCCGACTACCTGGCCTCGTACCGGGCGCTGCGGGACCACGGCGACTACTTCGCCGTCAACGTCTCCTCGCCGAACACGCCGGGCCTGCGCGCCTTGCAGGACCGGGCCCACCTGGACGCGCTGCTCGCCGCCCTGGTGGGGGAGAAGCCGGTGCTGGTGAAGATCGCTCCGGACCTGACCGAGCCGGCCATCGCCGAGCTGCTGGAGGTCTGCCTGGCGCGCGGCGCGGCCGGGGTGATCGCGACCAACACGACGCTGGCCCGCGACGGGCTCGCCCCGGCCGACCGGG
>NZ_JBFAMU010000146.1:0-10787 GCF_040656655.1 Micromonospora sp. NPDC049799 | reverse complement strand
GGCGCGCGCGGAGGGGCGTGCGCGGAGGGGCGTGCGCGAGGGGGCGTGCGCGAGGGGGCGTGCGCGAGGGGGTGCGTGCGGAGGGGTCAGTGGCGGGCGCGCTTCACCTCGTGGAACAGGGGCATGCGGATCAGGGGGAGCAGGGAGTCCCAGATCGTGAGGGCGTCGTCGGTGCCGGGGACCTCGGTGACGATCGGGCCGTGGATGCCGCGGTCGGCGCCCGGCACCATCAGCACCGGTGAGCCGATGTCCGGGCCGGCGGAGGCGTACGCGAGGGCGTGCGACTCGCGTACCGCCTGGTCCCAGCTGTCGTCGTCGAGCGCCGCCGCCGCGTCGCGCAGGCCGGCCGCCTCGACGGCCGCCTCCAGGACCTTCGGGCCTGGAGGGTCGCCCGCGTCGTGGGTGCGGGTCCCCAGTTCGGTGTAGAACCGGCCGCCGTCGTCGTGGCGGCCCTGCGCGCGCAGCGCCTCCACCAGTCGCAGCGCCCGGCTCGAGGCCTCCAGCGCCTCGGCGAACTGCGGTGCGATCTTGCCCTGGTTGAGGACGGCCAGGCTGAACGCCCGCCACTCGATGCGCAGGTTGCGGGCGTCGGCGACGGCGACGAGCCAGCGCGAGGTGCGCCAGGTCCACGGGCAGGCGGGGTCGAAGAAGAACGTGGCGTCCATTCGGCGAGCCTACGGTCGGAAACGTCGGCGCGCAGCGCGGTGATTTGCACCACACCGGTGACTGTAGGTCCCGTCTCGGCAGCGCAAGGTTTCGGGACTTCGCAGGTCGGGCAGTGTTGGGGCCACGAAACGCCCGGGGCTCGACGGAATGCCTGGTCAACGCCCCGCCGTCTCGCCGTGCGCCGGGGCACGGAAAGCCTCTCCCCGGCCTCGCCGAGAAAGAGGGGAGGGGTGATGAGCGACCCTGACAAGACCCGACGCCGGATGCGTGTACGCGCGCTGGCGGCGGCCGCGACGTTGACGTTGGTGGCGCCCATGGCCGCGTGCGCTTCCGGTGACGGAGACGGCGGTACACCCACGATCAACCTGTACTACCCGCCGGAGCAGAACCTGCAGAAGGTGGTCGACGACTGCAACGCGCAGGCGCAGGGACGGTACAAGATCGCCTACCGGGTGCTGCCCCGGCAGGCCGACGAGCAGCGGGTGCAGATGGTGCGTCGGCTCGCCGCTCAGGACACCGGGATGGACGTGCTCGGCCTCGACGTCACGTGGACCCAGGAGTTCGCCAGCGCGGACTGGATCCTGGAGTGGACCGGGGAGAACAAGGCGGAGGCCGAGGCAGGCACCCTCGAAGGACCGCTGGACACCGCCCGGTACGAGGACAAGCTCTACGCGGCGCCGAAGAACACCAACGTGCAGCTGCTCTGGTACCGCAAGGACCTCGTCCAGGAGCCGCCGACGACCTGGGACGAGATGATCAAGACGGCCCAGGACCTCAAGCAGCAGGGCAAGCCGTACCAGGTGCTCACCATGGGCGCCCAGTACGAGGGCCTGGTCGTCCTCTACAACACCCTCGCCGAGAGCGCCGGCGGCCGGATCCTCAGCGAGGACGGCGAGCAGGCCGTCATGGACGAGGGCACGGTGCGGGCGCTGGAGCAGCTCAAGGCGTTCGCCACGTCGGGCGTTGCCTCGCCGTCGTTCAGCAACGCCACCGAGGACCCGGTGCGGTTGGAGTTCCAGTCCGGCGCCGGCGCGTTCCAGGTGAACTGGCCGTTCGTCTACCCGGCGCTGCAGGAGGCGAACCCGGACCTGGCCAAGCAGGTCGGCTGGGCGCGCGTCCCGGGCATCGACGAGGGCACCCCGAGCAAGGTCACCATCGGCGGGGTGAACATGGCCGTCAGCGCGTACTCGAAGCACCCCGAGGAGTCCTTCGAGGCCGCGAAGTGCATCCGCAACGAGAAGAACCAGAAGTTCTCCGCGATCAACGACGGCGTGCCGCCGACCATCGAGAAGGTCTACGACGACCCGGAGATGGCCGAGGCGTACCCGATGAAGGAGACCATCCTCGAGGAGCTCAGGGAGCCGGCGGTCCGTCCGCTGACCCCGGCGTACCAGAGCATCTCGACCGTCATGTCGGCGATCCTGTCGCCGCCGTCGGGGATCGACCCGCAGAGCACCGCCGACGAGCTGCGCTCCGCCATCGCCGACGCACTCGTGTCGAAGGGGGTGCTGCCGTGAGCGAGCGCAGCGAGCGAACCATGCGGCTCAGCGCCATCGAGGCTCGTGGCGTCGCCGACCGAAGGGAGGGGACGGCATGAGCATCAACGCCACGCCGGCGGGCGCGGACGTGACCGCGGACGAGACCGCCGCCCGCTCGACCGGCCGGCACGCCGCCGTGCCGGCGCAGCGGACCGGTAGGGCCGCGAAGGCGCCGCTGAGCGAGAACAAGCGGGCCGAACGCAAGCTCGGCTGGCTGCTCTGCGCCCCGGCCGCGCTGGTCATGCTGCTGGTCACCGCCTACCCGATCCTGTACTCGATCTGGCTGTCGATGCAGCGCTTCGACCTGCGTTTCCCGGCCGAGCGCGAGTTCATCGGGCTGGAGAACTACGTCACGGTGCTCACCAACGAGTTCTGGTGGACGGCGTTCGGCGTGACCATGCTGATCACGGTGGTCACCGTCGCCGTCGAGCTGGTGCTCGGCATGGGCCTCGCGCTGATCATGCACCGCACCCTGGTCGGGCGCGGCATCGTCCGGACCGCCGCGCTGATCCCGTACGGCATCGTCACGGTCGTCGCCGCCTTCTCCTGGCGGTACGCGTGGACGCCCGGCACGGGTTACCTCGCGAACCTGTTCAGCGAGGGCGCGCCGCTGACCGAACGGGCCAGCTCGCTCGCGATCATCATGCTCGCCGAGATCTGGAAGACCACCCCGTTCATGGCGCTGCTGCTGATGGCGGGCCTGGCGCTGGTGCCGGAGGACCTGCTGAAGGCCGCCTCCACCGACGGCGCCACCGCGTGGCAGCGGTTCACCAAGGTGATGCTGCCGGTGATGAAGCCGGCGATCCTGGTCGCGCTGCTGTTCCGCACCCTGGACGCGTTCCGGGTGTTCGACAACATCTACGTGCTGACCGCGGGCGCCAACGAGACCTCGTCGGTCTCGATGATCGCCTACAACAACCTGATCCGGGGGCTCAACCTCGGCATCGGGTCGACGATGTCGGTGCTGATCTTCCTCACCGTGGCGATCATCGCCTTCATCTTCGTGAAGCTGTTCGGTACCGCTGCCCCGGGCAGCGACGACGGGGAGAGGCGCTGACATGGCTGACACCACCACCCGGGCCAAGGTCCGTTGGGGTCTGCTCGACCTGATCGTCGTCGTCTTCGCGCTGGTGCCGGTGCTCTGGATCGCCTCGCTGTCGTTCAAGACACCGGCGACGCTGACCGACGGCAAGTTCTGGCCCCGCGAGTGGACGCTGGACAACTACCGGACGATCTTCCAGACCGACCAGTTCGTCCGCGCCCTGGTCAACTCGATCGGCATCGCGTTGATCGCCACGCTGATCGCGGTGGTCCTCGGCGCGATGGCCGCGTACGCGATCTCCCGGCTGGACTTCCCCGGCAAGAAGCTGCTGGTCGGCGTCTCGCTGCTGATCGCGATGTTCCCGCAGGTGTCCCTGGTGTCGCCGCTGTTCGAGATCGAGCGGCAGCTCGGCCTCTTCGACACCTGGCCGGGCCTGATCCTGCCGTACATCACCTTCGCCCTGCCGTTGGCGATCTACACGCTGTCGGCGTTCTTCAAGCAGATCCCCTGGGACCTGGAGAAGGCGGCGAAGATGGACGGTGCGACGCAGGGCCAGGCGTTCCGCCGGGTCATCGCGCCGCTGGCCGCGCCGGGGCTGTTCACCACGGCGATCCTGGTCTTCATCTTCTGCTGGAACGACTTCCTGTTCGCCATCACGCTGACCTCCACCGAGCGGGCCCGTACGGTGCCGGTCGCGTTGTCGTTCTTCACCGGCGAGTCGCAGTTCGAGGACCCCACCGGGGCGATCTGCGCCGCCGCCGTGGTGATCACCGTTCCGATCATCCTGTTCGTTCTCTTCTTCCAGCGCCGCATCGTGTCCGGCCTGACGTCCGGCGCAGTCAAGGGATAGGTGGTAGTCGTGGCTGACATCGTGCTCGACAAGGTGAGCAAGAAGTTCCCGGACGGCACCGTCGCGGTGGCCGACGTCGACCTGGAGATCGCCGACGGCGAGTTCGTCATCCTGGTCGGCCCGTCCGGCTGCGGGAAGTCCACCACCCTGAACATGATCGCGGGCCTGGAGGACATCAGCTCCGGCGAGCTGCGCATCGGCGGGCAGAAGGTCAACGACAAGGCCCCCCGGGACCGGGACATCGCGATGGTGTTCCAGTCGTACGCCCTCTACCCGAACATGACGGTCCGGGAGAACATGGCGTTCCCGCTGCGGCTGGCGAAGCTGGACAAGGAGACGATCAACCAGAAGGTGGACGAGGCCGCGAAGGTCCTGGAGCTGACCGCGCTGCTGGACCGCAAGCCGGCCAACCTCTCCGGTGGGCAGCGCCAGCGGGTCGCGATGGGGCGGGCGATCGTCCGGCAGCCCAAGGCGTTCCTCATGGACGAGCCGCTGTCCAACCTGGACGCCAAGCTGCGGGTGCAGATGCGGACCGTGGTTTCGCGGCTGCAGAAGCAGCTCGGCACCACCACCGTGTACGTCACCCACGACCAGACCGAGGCGATGACCCTCGGCGACCGTGTGGTGATCATGCGGGGCGGCGCGATCCAGCAGGTCGGCCCGCCGCAGGAGCTGTACGACCACCCGCGCAACCTGTTCGTCGCCGGGTTCATCGGCTCGCCGTCGATGAACTTCCTGCACGCGGCGGTGGAGGACGGGAAGCTGCGGACCGCCCTGGGCGACGTGCCGATCGGCGACCGGGTCCGCCGGGAGCTCTCCGAGGCCGACGCCCCACGGGAGCTGATCCTCGGCATCCGGCCGGAGCACTTCGAGGACGCCGAACTGGTCGACGACGACACGCGCCGGCGCGGCATGGAGTTCGAGGCGCCGGTGGAGATCGTCGAGTCGATGGGTTCGGACAAGTACGTCTACTTCACCGTCGAGGGGGAGCGGGCCAGCGCCGCCGAGCTGGAGGAACTGGCCGCCGACGCGGGCGCGGACTTCACCGGCGGCGGGGCGAACCTGGTGACCCGGCTGTCGGCCGAGTCCCCGGTCGCCGAGGGGCAGAACCGGCGGGTGTGGTTCAACCTGGAGAAGATCCACCTCTTCGACCCCACCAACGGCCGCAACCTCACCCTGCACGAGGGCCGAGCGGCCGGCGCCCTCGCCGACTGACGAGATCCGCGGGCTGCCGTCGGCAGCCAGCAGTTTCGGGGAAAGTGCGGCCTCCGCGACATGGAAGGCAGCACTTTCCCCGAAACTGCGTCCGGGCGCTGAACGCCTACCACAGCGAGGAAGTACCAGTCGGCCGCCACAGGTCTGAGAAATTCTCGCTGGTCGGCTGTTGATCTTCGGGGGGCGATCTGCTTGGCTGCGTCCGCGATGACCTCGCACAACCTCTCGAAAAACCGGAGACAGTTATGTCCTTCATCGACGCGATCAAGTCGGTTCTCACTCAGTACGTCGGCTTCAAGGGCCGGGCCCGCCGGTCGGAGTACTGGTGGTTCGCCCTCTTCAGCTTCCTCGTTTCCCTGGTCGCGGGCTTCCTGGACGGTGTACTGGGAATGTCCCTCGGAGAGGGCGGGTCCCTCGGCGTTCTCGGCCTCATCGTCAGCCTGGCGCTCCTGCTGCCGACGCTGGCGGTCGCCGTGCGACGCCTGCACGACACCGACAAGTCGGGGTGGTGGCTGCTGATCGGGCTGGTGCCGCTCGTGGGCGGCATCGTCCTGCTGGTGTTCTTCGTCAAGGACGGCACGCCCGGGACGAACCGCTTCGGCGACGACCCCAAGGCCGAGACGCAGGCGGCACCCAGCTTCGCCTGATCCCGATCGAGAAACCGACCGCCTGGCACGGTTTCGCAAAGGGCTGGCCGGTTCGCCTGACGAACCGGCCGGCCCGTTTGTACGAAGAGGGCCGGCCGCCGCCGCCCTGAGCTGGGGGATTGTCAGCCGAGCCGCTTCGCCAGGTCCACGAAGGACCGCCACGACGCGGAGGTGAGGTGGAGGGTGCCGCCGTCGCGGTCCTTGGTGTCGCGCACCAGTACGACGCCCGGCAGGTTGTCGGCCACCTCGACGCACGCGCCGCCGTTGCCGCCGGACCTGCTCGACTTGCGCCACCGGGGGGTCAGTACATCCATGACTTCGCCGCTTCCTTGATCCGCTCGATCGACTTCCGGCGGGGGAGCGCCTCGTTCCGCACGATCTCCCACGTCTTCGACAGCTTAGCGACATCCGCTGGGGCGTCGACGATCTGCGCCTTGAGCTGGTTGTCGGCATAAGCCACCCGCTCGCCGTCCGGCAGTTCGGCGATGATGAACTGGCCGGCCAGCCCCAGGTACATCCCGGCGTCCGACGGCACGACGTGCAACTGGACGTGCTCCCACGCCGCCAGCTCGATCAGACGCTCGCACTGCTCCAGCATGAGTCCCGGCTGGTCGATCACCGGCCGGCGGAGCACCGCCTCGTCGATGACGGCGATGAACTGCGGGGGCTGGTCCCGTTCCAGGATCGCCTGGCGGTCCCGTCGGGACGCCACGTTCCGGTCGATCTCCTCGGCGGTGAACCGACCGCCGCTGAGGGTGGCGCGGGCGTACCGTTCGGTCTGGAGCAGGCCGGGCAGGTAGGACACCTCGAACCAGCGCAGCGTGGTCGCCTCCCGCTCGAACTCGATCCACTCGCGTAGCCACGGCGGTGCGGTGTCGAGCTGACCCAGGTCGCGCAGCATCCGGGTGAACCGCTCCCCGGTCCGGTGTGCGGTGTCGACCGCCGTCATGTACTCCCTGGTGGGCGGCCGGCCGCCGGTCTCCACCGAGCTGACATGGGACCCCGAGTAACCGATGGCGCGGCCGAAGTCGTCCTGGCTGAGCCCGAGCTCGGCCCGGAACAGGCGCAGCTCGCTGATGATGTACCCGGCAGCGGTCCCCATCGATTCCCCAACTTCTGCTCGTCCTCGGCGACGTGCTCCCCATGACTGCTCGGCTGTACCGCTGACCTGCGCGGATGCCGGGAGCGCGTATCGACGGTAGCGGTGTCCTCAGCAGACTGTCACGAGGCTGGACCGCAAGCCAGCCCCGCCCGCAGAGGAGACCGCCGGTGATCTTCACGCAACTGCCGCAGCCGAGGCTCGGCCCGTACCCGGAGCACCCTCGCCACCGCACCGAGGGCGAGCCGCCGCACACTCCACTGCGGCCGGTCTGGGCCTGCCGTGCCTGTGGCCAGCCGTGGCCGTGTCCGGTGGCCCGCCTCATGCTCAAGGCCGAGTTCGAGGGGAGGTACCCGACCCTGTCGATCTACCTCGCCGGTCTCCTGTACGAGGCGATGCACGACCTGTACCACCTGAATCCCCACGACGGGCCGAGCCCGCGCGACCTGTTCAGCCGCTTCGTGGGGTGGGGACCGTTCCGCAGACCGCCAACGAGTGCACCGTGAGCGCACTCGCGCCACGCGTCGATCTCCGGCGCAGGCACAGGCGGGATGGCAGACGGCGGGCTCAGCCAGCCAGGAAGGCAAGGACCTTCGGCCAGCTGTCGCGGCGAGCCGCGGCGTCGGCCGCGCGGGTGCCGCCCAGCCTCCTGACGACGTCGGTGCCCGGAGGGATCGTCGACGTGCCCGCGGCGAGGTGCGGGAAGCTGCCCACACCGTGGCCGGCGTCCGGATAGACCAGGGCCTGGTGTGCGGCGGTGACCCGGGCGTCGTCGAGGCGGCGCATGATCCGGCGCGCGTGCGCGGCGGACCGCCAGACCTGGTCGTCGCCACCGGCGATGGCGAGGACCGGACCGGCCACGTCGGTGACCGGGATGGCGGTCCTCGGCACCGGGACGCCGCCCTTGGTCCAGGCGTGGCCCCCGTTGGGAAACCCGGACCAGACGGCGTCGCTGGGCGCGTACAGGATGGTGCCACGGACGATCTCGGGGTCATGCCCCGCCAGCAGCAGCGCGGCCTCGGAGCCGCGGGAGTAGCCGTTGACCACCACCCCTCCGGGATCCGCCCCCGGCTGCGCGCGCAAGAAGCGCGCCGCCGTCACGAAGTACTCCAGCGGTATGTCGCGCAGAGTCTCGGGCAGGCCGGGCACGCCGAAGTAGCCCAGCGCCAGCGCCGGGTAGCCGTGCGAGGCGAGCAGCGCCGCGTCGTACTTCCGCCCCACACCGCCCTCGGACCCACCGAGGAGCAGTACGCCGGGGCGGCGCACCGCGTTCTCGGGCGGCAGGAACAGGAGGCCGGCCACTCCGTCAGCATCGAGTGCCAGGGTGCGGTGGGTCACGCCGGGCGCGGTCCACCGCCGGGTCACGGTGCGCGCCGCGATCTCCCGCCCGGCGACGGTCACGGTCAACCGGACCTCGAACGCCCCGGCCACCTCCGGGTGCCCAGGACTGAACCACTCCTGGTCCGGATCGCCGGTCGGTGGCCGCATCGACCAGAACAGGCCCATGCCGTCGGCGCCACGGTAGGAGCCCGACACGGACGCCGACCGATCGAGGTCGACGACGCCGTCGCCGTCCGCCGCGAAGGTCGCCTCCCCACGCCAGGAGCGACCCCGAGCGTCTGCGGCCTGTGACGCGACGGTGACGGTCTCGCGGGCCCGCAGGCCCGACACCCGCACATGAACGGCCTGATCAGCCAGAGCGGTCTCGGCATCCACCTCGATCGTGGCCTGGGTCGAATGCCGCGCTGAGCACGCCGTGGCGCCACCACTGACGACCACGACGGCGATCAGACCGACCAGCCCACGCCGGATGCCCACGCCGCGCATGGTAGGGCTTGACGGCAAACGCCGCGGCCCGGCCCACCGCCGCGATCCCGGTCGGCTGAACCCACCGGCGACCGGCGTGCGGGCGGGTGGGCCGAACCGGCCCACCCGCCCGTGACGCGTCTGTCGTCAGCGACGTCGCCGGCTCGCCTCAGGGATGTCCGCCTCGATCCGTTCCCGCCGGATCTGCTCGTCGATCGGCTGCTCCTCGACGACCTCGTCCTTGGCCAGGTGGACCCGTTCGACCGGCACCGACTCCTTCGCGACCACCGGCCGCTCGGCGCGCAGGATCATCTCCTGCTCCGCCTCGCCGATGTCGGCGCGCGTCCGCCGTGCGTCGCCGGGGGCGATGGGCTCCCGCTCGACGTACACCTCGTCGTGCTCGACCGGCACGGTGGTGTGGACGTCCTCGGTCACGACGTACTTGCGCAGTCGTACCCGTCCGGCGGGTTCGCTCTCGGTGCCGACCCGCAGCCGCTCCTCCGACCTGATCAGGTCACCGCCGGCGGAGGGTGCCCGCCCTCGGGCGGTCGGCGGTGTCTGCGGTACCAGGTTGTAGTGCGCGAAGAGCTGTTGGAGCTGCGCCTCGCCCAACGGCTCGTCGGCACCGGCGTCCACGGCGGGAGCGTTCTTCACGGTGGACGTGTCGTACCCGACCGTCAGCCCGCCGTCGCCGATCCGCGCCTTGTCGAGCGGTGCCATGGCCTCCTTGCGGCCCATCCCGCTCGCCTTCACGCTGACCCAGGTCGGCTCGCCCGCGGCGTCGGCCCAGATCTGACCCACGTTGCCGATCTTCGAACCCGACCGGTCCTTGACGTCCTGCCCGTACAGCGAGTTGGCCTGCTGTGCGTTGAGCCTCATGGGTTGCCTCCCTCTCGTGTCACGGCCTGGATACCCGCCCGGCCGGAGCGGTCACGTCGATGGCGCGCCGGATAGGAGCAGTGCTGCGTGGACCCGCACCACGTGGCAGGGTGGGGCCGTTGGGGCGGGGGAGGTGGATGGGACATGGATCGAGGACTGGCCGCCCTGGCCCAGGCGCACGGCGTGGCGACCTCGTACGAGGACTGGCTGCACCGCCGGGTGGAGGTGGCGCCGGAGACCGTCGTCGCCGTTCTGGGGCTGCTCGGCGTGGACGCCACCGGCCCGGCCGCGATCGCCGACGCGCTGGCCGAGGTCGAGGCGCGCGACCCCGAGGCGCTGCCCCCGACGGTGGTGCTCACCGCCGGCGCCACCCGCCCGTTGCCCGGCCCCGCCACGGTGCTGCTTGAGGAGGGCGGCACCCGCCGCGTCGACGGCGAGCTGCCCCGGGACCTGCCGTTGGGCTGGCACCGGTTGGAGTGCCAGGGTCGGGACGTGCCGCTGGTGGTGGTGCCGCGCCGGCTGCCCGAACCGCCCGCGGCCTGGGGATGGATGCTTCAGCTCTACGCGCTCGGTTCGGAACGGTCCTGGGGCATGGGGGACCTCGGTGACCTGACCGAGTTCACCGGCTGGGCGGGGCGCACCGGCGCCGGACTGGTGCTGCTGAACCCGTTGCACGCGCCCGCGCCGACGCACCCGGTGACCTCCTCGCCGTACTCGCCGTCCAGCCGGCGCTTCACCAACCCGCTCTACCTGCGGGTGGCCGACACCTCCGCGTACCGGGCGGCGGACCCAGCGACGCGGGCGGTGGTGGACGCGCTGCGCCCGGACCGCAGCGACCTCGTCGACTACGACGCGGTCTGGGCCGCGAAGCGGCACGCCCTGGAGCTGCTGCGGCCCTCCGGCGAGCCGTTCGACGCCGACGCCGACGAGGACCTGACGGCGTTCGCGACGTGGCGGAGATCCGAGCCCTCGTCGCCACGCTCTCCCCGCCGGGCGGGGACTGCCCCACCGCGCCAGATCTGGAACTCAGACCGCCAGCAGGAGA
>NZ_JBFAMU010000145.1:0-10807 GCF_040656655.1 Micromonospora sp. NPDC049799 | reverse complement strand
GCCCCTAGAGCGCCTGGGCGCCTCGGTGCGGCAGGTGGCCGGCGGCGACTTCCGGCACCGGCTGCGCCCCGAGGGGCCGGCGGACATCGCCCGGCTCACCGCCGACGTGGAGTCGATGCGGCAGGTGGTGGTCGACGCGCTGGAGCGCAGCCACCACGACCGGGACGCCCTGGAGCAGCAGGCGGCCGAGCTGCGTCGCTCCAACGAGGACCTGGAGCAGTTCGCGTACGTGGCCTCGCACGACCTCCAGGAGCCGCTGCGCAAGGTGGCGTCGTTCTGCCAGATGCTCCAACGCCGGTACGACGACCAGCTCGACGACCGGGCCCGGCAGTACATCGGGTTCGCAGTCGACGGCGCGGCCCGCATGCAGGAACTGATCAACGACCTGCTGACGTTCTCCCGGATCGGCCGGGTCTACGCCGAGCTGCGCGAGGTCGAGCTGACCGGCACCTTCGCGCAGGCCGAGGCGAACCTGTCCCGCGCGGTCGAGGAGGCGGCGGCGGACATCACCTGCGATCCGCTGCCGGTGGTACGCGGAGACCCGACCCTGCTCACGATGCTGTGGCAGAACCTGCTCGGCAACGCGGTCAAGTTCCACCACCCGGACCGCGTCCCGACGATCGGCGTGACGGTGGACGACGCCGACGGGTTCTGGTCGTTCGCGGTGGCCGACAACGGCATCGGCATCGACCCCCGGTACGCGGAGAAGATCTTCGTCATCTTCCAACGGCTGCATCCGCGTGGCACGTACCCGGGCACCGGCATCGGGCTGGCGGTCTGCAAGAAGATCGTCGAGTACCACGGCGGCACGCTCACCCTGGACGAGACGTACACGGGTGGGGCGCGGTTCGTGTTCACGCTGCCGAAGGTGCCCGCGGTGGTCGTACCCGGGCAGGCGGGCGAACCGGCGGCGGAGTCGGCGGCGGCGGTCTGAGACCCGGCCGGCGCGGGCCCGGCGCCCCGACTAGCCTGACGCCGTGGACGCAGACACCGAACGGCATCTGAGGCGGGCGATCGCGCTGGCCGGCGAGGCGCGGGCGGCGGGTGACCCACCGTTCGGGTCCCTGCTGGTGGACGCGGACGGCGCGGTCCTCGCCGAGGACCGCAACACGACCGTCACCGGGGACGACGTCACCGCCCACCCGGAGCTGAAGCTGGCCCGGTGGGCGGCACGGTCGCTGACGCCCGACGAGGCGGCGGTGACCACGATGTACACCAGCTGCCAGCCGTGCGGCATGTGCGCGGGGGCGATCGCCCGCTCCGGGCTGGGCCGGGTCGTGTTCGCGCTCTCCGCCGAGCAGCTCGACGCGATCAAACCGCCGGGCGCGGCGCCCCGGGCCGCCCGACAGGACGGCCCGTACCTGCACGACGAGGCGCGCGCGCCGGTGGTGGCGTACTACCGCTGAGGGCGCTCCCGCCGGTGGCCGTCGCCGCTGACCGACGCGGGCTGCGCCGCCGGCTCCCCGGCCGTCGCCGACGGACCCTCGCTCACCGGCGCCGCGGCGGCCCCGGTGCCGGACTGCGAGAGCCGGTCGAAGAAGCGCAGCAGTTCGACCGGGAAGGGCATCACCAGGGTGCTGTTCTTCTCGGCCGCCACGTCCACCACGGTCTGCAGCAGCCGCAACTGGTACGCGCCTGGGGTGGCCGCCATCGCCCGTGACGCGTCGGCGAGGCGCCGGGACGCCTGGAACTCGCCGTCGGCCGCGATGACCCGCGCCCGGCGTTCCCGCTCCGCCTCGGCCTGGCGGGACATCGAACGTTTCATGCCCTCGGGCAGCGCGACGTCCTTGACCTCGACGCGCTCGATGCTCAGTCCCCAGGGCCCCTCGGTCGGCGCGTCGATGACGTTCTTGAGGTCCTCGTTGACCTTGTCCCGGTCCCCGAGGAGGGTGTCCAGGTCGACCTTGCCGATGACCGACCGCAGCGCGGTCTGCGAGATCTGGAGGACGGCCGCCGGGTACTCCCGCACGTTGACCAGCGCCTTCACGGGATCCACGACCCGGTAGTAGACGACCGCGTCCACGGTCAGGGTGACGTTGTCGCGGGTGATGGCGCCCTGCGCCGGCACGGCGATCACCGTGGTCTGCATGCTGACCCGCACCATACGGTCGACGACCGGGATGATCAGCCGCAGGCCGGGCTCCCGGACGGGCAGCACGACGCGGCCGAAACGGAAGACGACGCCGCGCTGGTACTGCTGGACGATCCGCACACCGAGGGCGCCGAGCAGCGCCAGGAGCGCGACGACGATCACCACGCCGACGATCGTGGCTTCCACGGCACCTCCGCATCCTCATCGACGGCCCCCGCCGCCCGGCGGCGGCTACCCGCTGTGCCGGGAAGTAGTCCTGTCGGGCTCCGCCGGACGTGGCCGCCGGACGGGAACTGGACCTGGCCGGCAGAGACCGGCCGTGTTCCCGTGGAGCGGGGTGGCCGGCCGGACCATCCCGCACCCGTCGGGAGGAACCTCATGATCGAACGCTTCGCCGACCTGTCCACGCCCACCGTGGCCGACGCCTGCGTACGCCTCGGGGTGCCGCTGCGGGGGGCGCCGGCCGGCGTGCGGGCCGTCGTGGCCGGTCACCGGCTCGCCGGCCGGGTGCTGCCGGTACGCCACCACGGCAGCGTGGACGTGTTCCTGGAGGCGTACGCCCACGCGGCGCCGGGTGACGTCCTCGTGGTCGACAACGGCGGGCGGACAGACGAGGCCTGCGTGGGTGACCTGACCGCGCTGGAGGCGGTCACGGCCGGGGTCGCCGGGCTGGTCGTGTGGGGTCTGCACCGGGACACCCCCGAGCTGATCGAGATCGGTCTCCCGGTGTTCAGCTACGGCAGCCTGCCGCTGGGCCCCACGCGCCTGGACGAGCGGGAGCCCGCCACGCTGACCAGCGCCCGGTTCGGGGCGCACCTGGTGACCGCCGACGACCTCGT
The DNA here is from genome assembly GCF_040656655.1 of Micromonospora sp. NPDC049799. NCBI lineage: Bacteria > Bacillati > Actinomycetota > Actinomycetes > Micromonosporales > Micromonosporaceae > Micromonospora > Micromonospora sp. NPDC049799. The sequence continues at coordinate 7,876 of NZ_JBFAMU010000145.1, read as the reverse complement.
CGTCGCCGACGACGACGGCGTGCTGTTCCTGCCCGCCGCCCGCGCCGGTGAGGTGCTGACGACGGCGGAGGGGATCCGGCGGACCGAGCGGCTGCAGGCACACCGGATCCGGGCCGGGGAGACGCTGCGCGACCAGACCGCCTTCGCCGACTACCTGGACCGTCGCGCCGCCGATCCCGCGTACACGTTCCGCGCCCACCTGCGCCGCGTGGGCGGCGCGATCGAGGAGTGACGGGCGGGACCGGGTGAGCGTGGTCATATCGGCTGGACGATCCACCCGAGGCCGTTGCTAGTGTCGTCACCAGGTCATGAGCGCCAGCGTCAAGCCCCGGCTCGCTGGCCGGCAACCCTCGTCCACGTAGGGGTGCCCCGGGTGAAGACCAGGCACCGGAGCAGTTCCGGTGCAAGCGTGGCCTGGTTCCCAGGCCGACACGGCCCACTGAGGAGAACCATGTCCGCTCGCAGTTGCGTCCCGCCGCCGGCCCTGACCCGGCGCCGCCACGTCGACATGATGCGGGTCTGCAGCGCCGCGTGTAGCTGACCGCGCCGCTTCACCACTCCACCTGCCCCACACCCAGCGGTACGCCTCGCGGCGCACCGCCGGCGACGCACGCCCGTGCCCGCCGCCTGCGCAACCCCTCGGAGACACCTGTGCGATTCCTTCCTGCCCTCACCCGTGCCGCCGCCCTGGGCGTCGCCGCCGTCGTCGGCGCGGCCACCCTGACCGCCTGCGGCGGCGAGGACGCCTCGTCCGCCGCCGACAACCCGTACGACCTGCTGCAGCCCGGTGTGCTGCGGGCCGGCACGCTCACCGACGCGCCGCCGAACGTGTTCCTCCGGGACGGAAAGTTCACCGGCTACGACAACGACCTCCTCGTCGCCGCCGCCGCGAAGATCGGCCTCACGGTGGAGTTCGTCGGCACCGACTTCTCGGCGCTGCTCTCCCAGGTCGCCAACGGCAAGTTCGACGTCGGCAGCTCCTCGATCACCATCACCGAGGCGCGGAAGAAGACCGTCGACTTCGGCAACGGCTACGACTTCGGCTACTTCGGCCTGGACGTGCCGGCCGACTCGACGATCACGAGCTTCGACCAGTTGGCCGGCAAGCGGGTGGTGGTCGTGCAGGGCACCGTCCAGGACGACTACGCCACGGGCCGGAACCTGAACCCGGTCCGGGTACCCGACTACAACGGCGCGATCAACCAGCTCAAGGCCGGCACCGCCGACGCCTGGATCGCGCCCGCGGAGATCGGCGAGAAGTCGGCCGCGGACAGCAACGGCAGGATCAAGGTGGCGGCGAAGGAGCTCAGCCCGGCCCCGACCGCGTACGCGTTCGCCAAGGACAACGACGCGCTGCGCGAGGCGCTGGACAAGGCCCTCGACGAGGTGATCGCGGACGGCACGTGGACGAAGCTCCAGGCGCAGTACTACCCGGGCCGGCCGATCCCGGCCGACTTCACCCCTGGCAGCGGCACCGTGGCCGTCCCGGCCGCGTGAAAGGAAGGGCCCCTTCTTAACGCCTCACAAGGTGCAGGGGCCCCTTCCTAACAACAGGCAACGGCACGAGTGGGACGGCGGGAGACACTGATGGATCCGTTGAGCACCCTGTGGGAGACGTTCTTCGACGGGGACTCCATGCGCGAGGCACTACCCGAGATGCTCACCGTCGGGCTGCCCAACACGCTGATCCTGGCGGTCTCCGCCGCCCTGCTCGGCTCGGTGCTGGGCATGCTGCTGGCCGTCGCGGGCATCTCGCGGACGCGGTGGCTGCGCTGGCCGGCCCGCGTCTACACGGACGTCTTCCGAGGGCTTCCGGCGGCGGCGACGATCCTGCTGATCGGCGTCGGCCTGGCACCGTTGGGCATGGAGGTGTGGGGTCCCAACCCCTACCCGCTGGGCATCCTCGCGCTGTCGCTGATCGCGGCCGCGTACATCGGGGAGATCTTCCGCTCCGGCATCCAGTCGGTGGAGGCCGCGCAGCTGGAGGGGGCCCGCGCGCTGGGTTTCTCGTGGGGTGAGGCGATGCGGGTGGTCATCATCCCGCAGGGCGTCCGACGGGTCCTGCCGGCCTGGGTGAACCAGCTCATCGCGCTGATCAAGGACTCCAGCCTGGTCTACTTCCTGGGCCTGCTGGCCAGCCAGCGGGAGCTGTTCCGGATCGGACAGGACTACGCGGCGAACACCGGCAACCAGTCCGCGCTGCTGCTGGCCGGGCTGTTCTACCTGGCGCTGACCGTGCCGCTGACGCACGCGGTGAACTGGATCGACCGGCGGTTGCGGCACGGCCGGCCGGCCACCGCGGTGGCCGACGACGACGAGGGTGACCTGGCGCTGCCGGGAGCCCGGGGAGGGAACCCGCGATGAGCATCGACACCACCACCTCGGTGAGCGTCGGCGTCCGGGACGTGCACCTGGCCTTCGGGCCCAACCGGGTGCTGCGCGGCGTGGACCTGGACGTGCCCCGGGGTGCGACCGCCTGCGTGATCGGGCCGTCCGGCTCCGGCAAGTCCACTCTGCTGCGTACGGTCAACCGCCTGATCGAGCCGGACCGCGGCGACGTGCTGCTGGACGGGCGCAGCGTCCTGCGCGACGACCCGGACGCCCTGCGGCAGCGGGTCGGCATGGTGTTCCAGCAGTTCAACCTCTTCCCGCACATGAGCGTGCTGCGCAACGTCACCCTCGCCCTGCGGCGCATCCGACGGCTCGGCGAGGACGAGGCGGTGGCGGTCGCCCGTACGCAGCTGGAGCTGGTCGGGCTGGCGGCGAAGGCGGACGCGCGGCCGGCGCAGCTGTCCGGCGGTCAGCAGCAGCGGGTGGCGATCGCCCGCGCGCTGGCGTTGCAGCCGCAGGTGATGCTCTTCGACGAGGCGACCTCGGCGCTGGACCCGGAGCTGGTCAAGGGCGTGCTCGCGCTGATGGCGGACCTGTCCGCCCAGGGCATGACGATGATCGTGGTCACCCACGAGATGGGCTTCGCCCGCGAGGTGGCCGACACCGTCGCCTTCATGGACCGGGGCGTGGTGCTGGAGGCCGGCGAGCCGGCCGCGATCTTCGAGGCGGCCGAACACCCTCGCCTGCGGCGGTTCCTCTCCCAGGTCCTGTAGGGATCTGATCGGCGGTGACCTCTAGCGCCCGCCGCCTCGTTGGCAATATCCTCCACAGCACGCACGGCTCATGGAGCTGATTTTCACGCGGCTCCCACCCCCATCGCCGGACGCCGAGGAGATGCCATGCCCGTCGACCGTTCCGAACTGGACCGCCGGACCCTGCTGCGGGCCGGCCTCGGCGCCGCCACCGTCGCGGTCGTCGGCACCGAACTCGCCCTTCCGTCCGCCGCACGGGCCGAGACCGGCACCGATCTGGACTGGATCCTGAGCTGCGACGAGTGGGGCGCCCGCCCGCCCGCCGACCCGCTGTCGGTCAGCACGATCCCCACCAACAAGATCATCGTGCACCACATGGCGTTCCCGAACGTCACCGACTACTCGGAGGCGCAGGCGATCAAGCTGGCCCGCGACTGCCAGAACCTGCACATCGACGGCAACGGCTGGTCCGACACCGGCCAGCACTTCACCATCAGCCGGGGCGGGTACGTCCTGGAGGGACGGCGCGGCAGCCTGGAGCGGCTGGCCGCCGGCGACCGGCAGATGGTGTCCGCGCACTGCCCGGGCGAGAACACCCGGTCCATCGGCATCGAGAACGAGGGCACGTACGTCACCGAGACGCCCCCGGACGCGCTGCTGGACTCGCTGGTGAAGCTCTGCGTGACGATCTGCCAGCGGTACGGGCTGCACGCCCACGACATCTTCGGCCACTGGGACTTCCGCACCACCCAGTGCCCGGGTGCCGCCTTCTACCGCCAGTTCCCCACCCTGCGCCGCCGTGTCTTCGCCGCACTCGACACGAACCTGTCCGACGTGCCGGCCCGCCGCTGGCCGGACGTGTGGCGGTTCGTCAGCGCCCCGACCGTCCGCGCCGCGCAGTACCTGCTGCTGTACCGGGGCTACACCGTGCCGACCACCGGTGTGTTCGACGCCGCCACCGTCGCCGCCGTGCAGGACTGGCAGGCGCGCAACGGCATCCCGGTCGACGTCGACGCCACCCTCACCGCGCCCACCTGGGAGACCCTCGCCCCGGAGCTGGCCAAGGACGCCGCCGGCCTGCCGGTGAGTGCCATCCAGTACCTGCTCAACTTCCGCGGCTACACCGACGTCGCGGTCACCGGCGAGTACGACTACACGACCAAGAAGGCCGTCAAGGAGTTGCAGGACCTGCACGGGCTCCCGCAGGACGGCTCCCTCACCACCGACACGTGGTGCGTGCTCGTCGGCGGCGTGATCCGCCGGTCCTTCCGCGACTGACCGAACACGTACGGGTACGGGTGCGGCGGCCCACGGGGGGTCGCCGCACCCGTACGGCGTGTACACCCTTCCGACCACAGCGGGTGGTGCGAGGATGACGCCGGCCGTCGACCTCGAGGAGGAGCTCATGGCGTCAGAACTCAACCCGTACCTGAACTTCGCCGGCAACGCGCGGGAGGCGATGGAGTTCTACCACCGGGTGTTCGGTGGAGACCTCTCGCTGACCACGTTCCGCGAGTTCGGCACCGAGGACCCGTCGTACGCCGACCAGATCATGCACGGCCTGCTGCGGACCGCCGCGGGTCACGTGCTGATGGCCTCGGACCTGCCCCCCGGCATGGAGCTCCGGCGCGGCAACGCCAACACCATCTCCCTGAGCGGCGACGACGCCGACGAGCTGCGCGGCTGGTGGGAGCAGTTGTCCGCGGGCGGGGCGGTCGGCGTGCCGCTGGAGAAGCAGATGTGGGGCGACGAGTTCGGGCAGTGCGAGGACCGGTTCGGCACGCCCTGGATGGTCAACATCATCGCGCCGAGGTGAGTCCCCCGCCCTGTTTGACCGGCCGCGCGGGCGGAGAAACCCCCCTGGCATGAAGTGGACCGGTCGAGCCGTACCCGTCGTCGCCGCCGCCCTCGCGGGCCTCGCCGCCCGCGACGTCCTCCAGCGCGACCACGCCCTGCTGCGCAACTTCCCGCTGATCGGGCGGGCCCGCTACCTGCTCGAGGCGATCGGGCCGGAGCTGCGGCAGTACATCGTGGCGGGCAACAACGAGGAGCGGCCGTTCACCCGTGACCAGCGGCGCTGGATCTACGCGTCGGCGAAGCAGGAGAACAACTACTTCGGCTTCGGCACGGACAACGACATCGAGTACACCCCGGGCTATCCGATCATCAAGCACCGGACCTTCGGCCGGGCGGTGCCGCCGTCGTCCCCGACGGCGGGTCACGACGTACGCCTGCCGGCGGCGAAGGTCCTCGGCGGCGCGCGCGGCCGGGCGAAGGCGTTCCGGCCGGAGTCCGTCGTCAACATCTCCGGGATGAGCTTCGGCTCGCTGTCGGGCAATGCGATCACCGCACTGAACAAGGGTGCGGCGCTGGCCGGCTGCCTGCAGAACACCGGCGAGGGCGGGCTGTCGCCGTACCACCGCCAGGGCGGTGATCTCGTCTTCCAACTCGGTACGGCGTACTTCGGCTGCCGGGACTCCCACGGGCGCTTCGACCTGAGCCGGCTCAGGGACCTGGTGGCCGGCGCTCCGGTACGCGCGCTGGAGGTCAAGCTCAGCCAGGGCGCGAAGCCCAGCCTGGGTGGTCTGCTGCCGGGGGCGAAGGTGTCGGCGGAGATCGCCGCCACCCGGGGCATCCCGGAGGGCGAGGACTGCGTCAGCCCGTCGCGGCACGCGGAGTTCTCCGACTGCGACAGCCTGCTCGACTGGGTGGAGCTGCTCGCCGACGAGACCGGCCTGCCGGTCGGCATCAAGTCCGCCGTCGGCGACCTCGGCTTCTGGGAGGAGCTGGCCACGCTGATGCGGGACACGGGCCGGGGTGTGGACTTCGTGACCGTCGACGGCGGCGAGGGCGGCACCGGCGCCGCGCCGCTGATCTTCACCGACTCGGTGTCGCTGCCGTTCCAGCAGGGCTTCGCCCGGGTCTACCGGGTCTTCGCCGAGCGGGACCTCCACGAGCAGGTGGTCTTCGTCGGCGCCGGCAAGCTGGGTCTGCCGGACAACGCGGTGGTGGCGTTCGCGCTGGGCTGCGACATCGTCAACGTCGGCCGGGAGGCGATGCTGGCGATCGGCTGCATCCAGGCCCAGAAGTGTCACACCGACACCTGCCCCACCGGCGTCGCCACCCAGAACCCCTGGCTGGCTCGGGGCCTGGACCCGACGCTGAAGTCGGTGCGCGCCGCCAACTACGTGAAGACGCTGCGGCGGGACCTGGTCAAGGTCGCCGAGGCGTGCGGCGTGGAACACCCCGGCCTGATCGACACGGACGCGATCGAGGTCCTCGACGGCCGCACCTCCTCCACGCCGCTGCGCGAGGTGTACGGCTACCACCCCGAGTGGGGCCTGCCGTCGGCCACCGACCGCGCCGAGATCGTCCGCCTGATGACCCCGGAGGCCCCCCAGGGCGACAGTGCCCCACCCTCCCCCACCGCGGTGGGCTGACCCACACCGGGCCCCATCCCCCGTTGATCAAGGAGTTTGCGTCAGGATCCGGCCCCAACCTGACGCGAACCTCTTGATCAACTCCGGTCAGGGGGGTCGGGGGTGGGGGGTGGGGGTGGGAGGATTGTTGGGGATCCGAGGGGCGGGGAGGGTCGGTGGTGGTGGATGTGGTGTCCGAGGTTGTCATCGACCGTCCGCCCGTCGAGGTGGCCGCGTACGCGGGCGATCCGACGAACGCGCCGTCCTGGTACGTCAACATCGAGTCGGTCGAGTGGTTGACGCCCCCGCCGGCGCGGCCGGGTTCCCGGGTCGCCTTCGTGGCGCACTTCCTCGGCCGTCGGCTCGCCTACACGTACGAGATCGTCGAGCTGGTTCCGGGCGAGCGCTTGGTGATGCGGACGGCGCAGGGGCCCTTCCCGATGGAGACCACCTACCGGTGGGAGCCCCACGGCGGCGGACGGACCCGGATGACGCTGCGCAACCGGGGTGAGCCGAGTGGGTTCGCCTCGGTCGCCGCGCCGGTGCTGTCCGCCGCGATGCGTCGGGCCAACCGCAAGGACCTGACGGCGCTCAAGACGCTCCTGGAACGGACCGACCGTTGAGCTGGTGACCGTCGTTCGGGCAGGTCAGTGCGGTGCGAACCCCAACCATGCGAACATGTGTTCGTGTCGTCCACCGCCTCCATCCTGCACGCCGACCTGGACGCGTTCTACGCGTCGGTCGAGCAGCGGGACGACCCGCGCCTGCGCGGCCGGCCGGTGATCGTGGGCGGCGGCGTGGTGCTGGCCTGCAGCTACGAGGCGAAGGCGCGGGGCGTACGCAGCGCGATGAGCGGGCACCTGGCCCGGCGGCTGTGTCCGGACGCGGTGGTGGTGCCGCCACGGATGTCGGCGTACACGGCGGCCAGCCGCGCGGTGTTCGAGGTCTTCCGGCACACCACGCCGCTGGTCGAGGGGCTCTCCGTCGACGAGGCGTTCCTCGACGTCGGCGGTCTGCGTCGACTGGTCGGCCCACCGGCCGACGTGGCGGCCCGCCTCCGGCGGGAGGTCCGCGAGAGCGTCGGCCTGCCGATCACCGTCGGGGTGGCCCGCACGAAGTTCCTCGCGAAGGTGGCCAGCGGCGTGGCCAAACCGGACGGCCTGCTCGTCGTCGAACCGGCCGAGGAGTTGGCGTTCCTGCACCCGCTGCCGGTCGAGCGGCTGTGGGGTGTCGGTCCGGTGAGCGCCGCGAAACTGCGCGAGCGGGGCGTGCGTACGGTCGGCCAGGTCGCACGGCTCGGCGAGGCGACCCTGGTGTCGCTGCTCGGCGGCGGCGCGGGCCGGCACCTGCACGCCCTGGCGCACAATCGCGACC
>NZ_JBFAMU010000144.1:0-10947 GCF_040656655.1 Micromonospora sp. NPDC049799 | reverse complement strand
CTCCGGCTGGGGGACGGGGTCGGCCGGGGACCGGGCCGCGCGGAGGTGGCGGCCGGCGCCGGGCGGGTGGTGGCGCCGGTACCAGTCCCGCCGCCGTACATCCGGACGTCGCTGCGCTGGACCTCGCCGGGCGCCAACCGGACCCCGGTGGCGGTGACGCGGTGACCGCGCGCGTCGGTGACCCGGAGGGCGTACGGGCCCGGACCCACGCCCTCGGCGACGAGCCAGTAGTTGTAGTCCTGCCGCGCGGCCGTGCGCCAGGTGTCCGACCCGCTCTGCCGGACCTCGACCGTGCGCAGCGGGTTGCCGTGCCGGGCCACCTGCACGGCCAGCCACCAGCGCGAGGAGCCCTCCTTGACCCGGAAGCTGAGCGGGCCGGGCAGCTTCGGGTCCACCACCGCGCGGTAGCTGACCGGTACGATCCCCGCGACCGGGTCGGCGATGCGGGCGAATGCCTCCCGGGACAGGTCGAGGTGGCCGGGCGGGCATTCGGGGCACTGGTCCATCACCAGCACCCGGACGGCGCCCCGGGGGCCGGTCACGTCGAGGTACCCACCGCAGGCGGCGCCGGCGGCGTACTCGCTCGGGCCGAGCGCGACGTAGAGCCGGTCGGTGGGTGCGGCCGGGTAGGAGCAGTTCCCGCCGGCTCCCTTCGAGTCGTAGAAGGTGGCCTTGCCCTGGTGGGCGACACCGGCGGCCGGCGGCGCCGCGAGAGCGAGCGCGGGTGCGGCGCAGGCGGGGGCGGCACCGGACCGCAGGGCGAGGGCCAGACCGAGGACGACGGCGAGGGCCGTCGCGCCCCCGGCGGCGAGCCAGCGAACGGGACGGCGGCCGGAGCCGGCCGTGGGAGCGGTACCGTCGGTCACGTCCGCCGATGCTGCCGCAGCGCGCGGCGGGCTGACAAGCGGGCTAAGCGAAAGCTAAGACGTGGCCTGCGGCGACCGGATGGCGGTCACGTCCGGAGTGGACGGCCGCCGGCTCAGTCGACGACCACCTCGTCGCCGACGGACACCTGGCCCGTCCCCTCGGGAACGAGGTTGAGTCCGAAGAGGACCTTCTGCTGGACCGAGCGGTGCCGGGCGAGGGTACGCAGGGGTTCCTTTCCGCGTACGCCGGTCTCCTGGTCGGTGGTGGTGACCACGCAGCGGTCGCACGGCCCGGCGGCGCGGAAGCGGACGCCGCCGACGCGCAGCGTGCGGCCGGTCCAGTCGTCCTCCGCCCACGCGCTCGCGCCGTCCACCACCAGGTTGGGGCGGAACCGGGTCATCGGCACGGGCGGCTCCCCGGCCTCGGCCAACCAGTCGTTCAGCGCGGTGAGGGACGCGGTGGTGGCCAGCAGCAGCGGGTAGGCGTCGGCGAAGCTGACCTGGTCGCCGGTGTCGTGCTTCCGGTCGGCGGCGGGAATGTGCCGGGTGGGGCGGGCGAGGTGGACCAGGCGGACCGGGCGGCCCAGCAGCTCACCGAGCCAGGCGTCGGCGGCCGGTCCGGCGGGCAGCGCGGGGACCCGCAGCTTGCGGTTGGAGAAGGTTCGCACCTCGACGGGCTCGGGCGCCGTCGGCTCCGGCACGTCGAGATCGGGACGGCCGTCGGCACGCAGGGTCAGGCCGCCGTCTCCGACGACCGCCCGGAGCCGGACCAGCCCGGCGACCTCCCGCTGGGTGACGCCGACGCCGTCGGCGTCGACCACCATCCAGCGCCGGTCGCCGGCGAGGCCCCACGGTTCGACGTGCGCGCCGTCGTGGTCGAGCCGGTGACAACCCTTGACGGGGTACGTGTGAATCGCCTTCAGCAGCACCGCCCCACCATGCCACGCCGACGTGCCCGCGGGGTGTCCGTGCCGCCCTACCAGGCCACGCCGATGCCGTCACCGGGGTACCAGTGGTTGGCCGGGCTCTCCCGGTAGGCGAGGAACCGGCGGCCGGTGCGCTCGGCGTGCTCGGCGAGCACGTTGGTGATGGTGACGTTGTCGGTGAGCAGGATCGCGCCCGGGGCGAGCTTCGGCTCGACGGCGGCGAACTCGCGGCGCTCGTGGGCGCTGCTGTGGTCGCTGTCGTGCAGGAACAGGTCGACCGGCCGGTCCAGCGCCGCGATCGACGCCAGCGAGTCACCGATCACGAGGTCGACCACCTCGGACCAGGGCGCGACCATGGCGAGGTAGCCCGCCTCGGGGTTGATGTCCAGGGAGGTCACCCGGCCCGGGTGCCCCTCGGCGGCGTTGCGCAGCAGGGCACTGGCGAGGACCACGCTGCCGAGCCCCTTGTCGACACCGGTCTCCACGACGTGCTGGGGACGGGCGGCGCGGACGATGGCGTACCAGCCGATCCGGCGGGCGTAGCGGATCTCCTTGTCGGCGAGGCCGCGCCGGTCCGAGCCGGCGATGGCCGCCAGGAGGTGCTGGCGGAGGTTGTCGTCCGACTCGATCTCGTCGAGGTACGTCCGGACCTGCTTGACCGGGATGTCGCAGACCACGCTGACGAACCAGGCGAGGTGGTTGCGGCTCAACGACGTGAGGTCGTACGTGTAGTTGTGGTGTTCGCGGGACGTCACCAGCCAGCGTGCCGAGCTTCGCAGCACCTTGGCGTCGTACCGGGCGACCGTGCGGAGCCGCTTGGGGAAGGCGGCGACCGGAGCGAGTGCGGTGCGGGCGATGGCACGGCGAAGCTTGATTCGGTCCACGGAAGCGTTGTACCAGTCCGGACCGGTGCGGTCAGGTGAAAGTTTTCATTCAGCAGCGGAGCTGGCCAGCCGCAACGGATGAGACAGAACTGGCCTACCGGATCTGGCGGCCGGCCCGGCGCGATCGTATCCTTCGGTCGCGCTACAGGTCATGACGCTGGCCGAGGCGTTCACGGGGAGGGTCAACAAGTGTTCAGTCAACGGGGAACCAGCCGTTCGCGCCCACACGGCGCCTCGGCGACATGCCGGGGTACGCGGTGATGGCGCCGCAGGAGACGATGGACGGCCAGGGATCGCCAGCCGGGTTCCCGTCTGCTCCGCTCAGGAACGAGTTGGAGGGGTCAACGCGGGCCGGCCTCGACACCACCGCCGTCCTGCCCTACGCCAGGTCCCGCACCTCGTCCCGCACCCAGTGGCTGCGGGCCTGGATGATGACGGCCCCTGTCGACGTCGTCGCGCTGCTCGCGCCGCTGCTGTTGTCGCAGAACTACTGGCGCGGCACGCTGGCCAACGCAGCCCTGACCGTCGCCTTCTTCGCGGCGGGCGGTCTCTACCGGCCCCGCCGCCACGTCAGCATCCTGGACGAGCTGCCGAGCCTCTTCGGTCGACTGCTGGCCTCCGCCGCGGTGGTGGCCATCATCGCGGCGGAGCGCCACTCCTCGGTGGAGTACGTCGGCGGGTTCATCCGGGGCGTGGCGCTCTCGGCGGTGCTGGTGATCGTCGGCCGCGCGGCCAGCAGGGCGTTCACCATCCTGGTGCGGAAGCGCCGCTGGGCGGAGCACAACGCGATCATCGTCGGCAACGGTCCGATCGGTCTCGAACTCGCCCGGCTGCTGCGCCGCTACCCGCAGTACGGCCTGCGATTCGTCGGCTGCGTCGACGCCGCGTCGCGTCAGGGCACCGGGGCGCTTCCCCTGAGCGGCACCCTGGACGACCTCGAGCACCTGGTCCGGCTGCTGGAGTGCGAGGTCCTGGTCATCGCCGACCCGCACTGCCACGAGTCCGCCCTCATGGACACCCTGCTGCGGCCCCGCAGCTCCCAGTGCGATCTGTGGGCCGTTCCCCGCCTGTGGGGTTCCCGTTCCCACCAGGGCGGATACCCCGACCACATCGGAGCCATCCCGATCGTCAAGATCGGTGACATCTCGTTCTCCGGGCCTCGGTGGGCCATCAAGCGGGCCTCCGACATGCTGTTCGCCGCGATCGCGCTGATCGCGCTGAGCCCGGTGCTGCTGCTCTGCGCCATCGCCACGTTCATCGACGGGGGCCCGGGCATCTTCTTCCACCAGGAGCGCATCGGCCGGCACGGCAGGCCGTTCAAGGTCATCAAGTTCCGGTCGATGCGCCCGGTGAACGAGCAGGAGTCCCAGACCAACTGGTCGATCGCCCACGACAAGCGCGTCGGTCCCATCGGCCGGTTCATGCGCCGCACCTCGCTGGACGAGCTGCCCCAGCTGTGGAACATCCTGCGGGGTGACATGAGCGTGGTCGGGCCGCGGCCGGAGCGGCCGTACTTCGTCGAGAAGTTCTCGGCCGAGTACCCGGACTACGCGTCTCGCCACCGGGTCCCCGTCGGGCTCACCGGGCTCGCACAGGTCAGCGGCCTGCGGGGGGACACCCCGATCTCCGACCGGGCGAGGTTCGACAACTACTACATCGAGAACTGGTCACTGTGGTTGGACGTCAAGGTGGTGCTCCGCACGGTCGCTGAGGTCTTCCGGGGCGGGGGCCGCTGACCGGGCCAGCTTCTGCGCGAGCGTCGAGCGCCAGTCCGACAGGGGCTGAAGGCCGGCTTCCTTCCAGCGTTCGTGGCCGAGGACGCTGTACGACGGCCGGGGCGCGGGGCGACGGAAGCGGTCGCTGGTGGTCGGCCGGACCCGGTCGGGGTCCAGGCCGCGCAGCGCGAACACCTCGCGGGCAAGGCCGTACCAGGTCGTCTCGCCGGACGCGGTGCCGTGGTAGGGGCCTGCTGGGGCACGGCCGGCGAGGGCCGCGTCGGCGAGCGCGACGAGCTGCTCCGCGAGCGCGTACGACCAGGTCGGCTGTCCCCGCTGATCGTCGACGACGTCGAGCTGCGCACGCTCGCCGGCCAGCCGCAGCATGGTGGCGACGAAGTTGGGTCCGTGTTCGCCGTACAACCAGGCGGTGCGCACGATGTAGCCGGTGTCCGGCAGCAGCCGGGTCACGGCGCGCTCCCCGGCGAGCTTGCTGCGTCCGTACGCGTTGACCGGGGAGGGAACCGCGTCCTCCTGGTACGGGGAGGTCCCGTCGCCCCGGAACACATAGTCGGTCGACACCTGGATCATCCGGGCGCCCGTCGCGGCGCAGGCGTCGGCCAGGTGGGCGACCGCGTCGCCGTTGACGGCCGTCGCGGCCGCCTCCTGCGTCTCGGCGCCGTCCACGTCGGTCCAGGCCGCGCTGTTGATCACCAGGTCGTGCCCGGTGACCGCGGCACGCACCGCCTCCGGGTCGGTGACGTCGAGTTCGGCGCGGGTGGTGGCCGTGACCGACAGGTCAGGTCGGAGGTCCAGGACGGTCAGCAGATCCCGGCCCAGCATCCCACCGGCGCCGGTGACCAGCAGCCGCCTCATCGGGCGACGGCCGACGCGGCCTTCAGCGGCTCCCACCAGGATCGGTTGTCCCGGTACCACCGGACCGTCTCGGCGAGGCCGCGCTCCAGGTCGATGCTCGGTGCGTACCCCAGCTCGCTATTGATCTTGCTGATGTCCAGCGAGTAGCGGCGGTCGTGGCCCTTGCGGTCGGCGACCGGCACGACCCGTTCCCACCCGGCGCCACAGGCCTCCAGCAGCCGGCCGGTGAGTTCCTTGTTGGTCAGCTCGGTGCCGCCGCCGATGTTGTAGACCTCGCCGGCGCGGCCGTTCGCCTGCACCAGCGCGATGCCCCGGCAGTGGTCGTGCACGTGCAGCCAGTCCCGGATGTTGCCGCCGTCGCCGTACAGCGGCACCGTGCCACCGTCGAGCAGGTTGGTGACGAACAGGGGGATGACCTTCTCCGGGAACTGGTACGGCCCGTAGTTGTTCGAGCAGCGGGTGACCACCACGTCCAGACCGTGGGTCCGGTGGTACGCCAGCGCCAGCATGTCCGAGCCGGCCTTGGACGCCGAGTACGGCGAGTTCGGCGACAGCGGCCAGTCCTCGGTCCAGGAGCCCTCGTCGATGGATCCGTACACCTCGTCGGTGGAGACGTGCACGAATCGGGAGGTCCGGTGCCGCAGCGCGGCGTCGAGCAGGGTCTGGGTCCCCAGCACGTTGGTCGTGACGAACGGCGCGGCACCGGCGATCGACCGGTCGACGTGCGACTCCGCCGCGAAGTGCACGACGACGTCGTGACCCGCGACGACCTCGTCGACGAGCGCAGCGTCGCAGATGTCGCCCCGCACGAACCGCAGCCGCTGGTCCTGGGACACCGGTGCCAGGTTGGCCCGGTTGCCCGAGTACGTCAACGCATCGAGAACGGTCACCACCTCGGGCTCGACGGCGGGCACCCCCGTGGCGTCACCACCGGGCACGCCCAGCAGCATCCGAACGTACTCCGACCCGATGAAGCCGGCTCCGCCGGTGACGAGGATCCTCACGGGTTCGGAAGTGTACGCGTAACCCCAGGGCAGGCGGGGTCGAGGCGGTACGCACACGCCTGCCGGTGCGGGTAGTCTCCCCCGGTGCGCGGAATCCTTCTCGCTGGTGGCACCGGCTCGCGGCTGTGGCCGATCACCAGGGCGGTGTCGAAGCAGCTGATGCCGATCTTCGACAAGCCGATGGTGTACTACCCGCTGTCCACGCTGATCATGGCAGGGGTGCGGGAAGTCCTGATCATCACCACCCCGGAGGACCAGTCCCAGTTCCAGCGGCTGCTCGGCGACGGGAGCCAGTGGGGCCTGCGGCTGGAGTACCGCGCGCAGGCCCGCCCGGAGGGCATCGCGCAGGCGTTCGTGCTGGGCGCGGACTTCATCGGCGACGAGGCGGTGGCGCTCGTCCTCGGCGACAACATCTTCCACGGGGTGGGCCTGGGCCGGCAGCTCGCCGGCCACGCCGACCTGTTCGGTGGACGGATCTTCGCCTACCCGGTGGCCAATCCCGAGGAGTACGGGGTGGTCGACTTCGACGCCGCCGGGCGCGTGCTGTCCATCGAGGAGAAGCCCACCCGCCCCCGGTCGCGGTACGCCGTACCCGGCCTCTACTTCTACGACAACCGGGTCGTGGACATCGCCGGCAAGCTCACCCCCAGCGCCCGGGGCGAGCTGGAGATCACGGCGGTCAACGAGACCTACCGCGAGTGGGGCGAGCTGTCGGTCACCGTGCTGGACCGGGGCACGGCCTGGCTCGACACCGGCACCTTCACCTCCATGATGCAGGCCGCCGAGTTCGTACGGGTCATCGAGGAACGCCAGGGCCTGAAGATCGGGTGTGTCGAGGAGGTCGCCTGGCGGGCCGGCCTGATCGACGACGGACAGCTACGGAGTCTGGCCGAGCCGCTGGTCAGGAGCGGCTACGGCAGCTACCTGCTCGGCCTGCTCAGCGAGGCGCGGCCCGGGGACGCCCTCCGATGAAGATCCGCCCGCTGAGCATCGACGGGGCGTGGGAAATCACGCCGCAACTGCACGGCGACCCACGCGGGCTGTTCACGGAGTGGTACCGCTTCGACCAGCTCGCCGCCGTGGTCGGGCATCCACTGCGACTCGCCCAGGCCAACCTCTCGGTCTCCGCGCGCGGGGTGGTCCGCGGCATCCACTTCGCCGACGTGCCTCCCGGCCAGGCCAAGTACGTGACGTGCGTCCGTGGGGCCGTCGTCGACATGGTCGTGGACGTCCGGGTGGGCTCGCCGACCTTCGGCCGGTGGGAGGCGGTACGCCTCGACGACGTCGACCGCCGCGCCGTCTACCTCGCCGAGGGACTGGGGCACGGCTTCTGCGCCCTCACCGACGACGCCACCCTGAGCTACCTCTGCTCCACCACGTACAACCCCACCGCCGAACACACCGTGCACCCCCTCGACCCCGAGCTGGCGATCGACTGGCCCGCGGAGTCGCCGCAGCTGTCGGCCCGGGACGCGGCGGCGCCGAGCCTGGCCCAGGCGCGTGACGCGGGGCTTCTGCCGCACTACGGGACCTGCCACTCGTACACCGCCGGCCTGAACTCGCGCGCCAACCCCTCCTTCGGCGGGCCGTAGCGTCCCGGCGAGAGCGAGCCACGGGCTCGGGCCAGCCCCGAGGTGTGAGCCTGTTCATTCACGAGGATGGCCCGCCGGTCGGACATGGGTACTCGGTTCGGGACCGGAATCAGTAGCATCACGCCATGCACTATCGCCACCAGTACGCGGAGCCTGAGACTCAGGTGCTCGACATCGCGCGAGCACCGGAGCCGACCGACCAACGCCGTCGACGGCGTCCCCGGTGGCAGCGCGTCGCCCTGATCACCTTCCTGGTGTTGGCGCTGATCGGTGGCGGCGGCATGATCGCGGGCGGCCTGTACCTCCGCTCGGTCGAATCCGGCATCGAACGGGTGGACGCCTTCGACGACGTGCCGGAGGAGGGCCGTCCGCAGGCGGTGGCCAAGGGCGCGATGAACATCCTGATCCTCGGCAGTGACTCCCGCGATCCGGACGGCACGTCCGGCTCCCGCACCGACACCATCATCCTGGCGCACCTGCCGAAGGACCGGTCGAGCGCGCAGCTCATCTCGATCCCGCGGGACACCTGGGTGCCGGTGCCCCAGTCGAAGGACGGCAGCAAGGGCGGCCGGAACGCCAAGATCAACGCCGCGTACGCCTGGGGCGGGGTGCCGCTGATGGTGCAGGCCGTGGAGAAGTTCACCTCGGTACGGATCGACCACGTCATGATCGTCGACTTCGCCGGCTTCAAGGAGATCGTCGACGCGTTGGACGGGATCGATGTCGACGTGGACACGACCTTCACCTCCATCCATCCTCCGCTCCGCACCTTCAAAAAGGGCCCGCAGCGGATGAACGGCGAGGAGGCGCTGGACTACTCGCGGCAGCGCCAGCAGTTCCCCGACGGGGACTTCGCGCGCATCCGGCACCAGCAGCAGGTGATCCGGGCGATCATGGACCGGGCGGTTTCGGGTGGCATCGTCACGAACCCGGCACGGCTGAACTCGTTCGTCAAGGCGTCCTCCAGCGCCGTGTCGGTGGACGAGAAGATGTCCCTGCTGGACATGGCGACCGACATGCGCAACGTGCGCAGCGCAAACCTCACGTTCCTCACCAGCCCGACGAAGGGCACCGGTCGGATCGGCAACGAGAGCGTGGTCCTCGCGAACAAGGAGAAGGCCGAGTCGTTCTACGACGCCGTCCGCCGCGACGCGGTCTCCGAGATCCTGAGCCTCGGGAAGTAGGGAACCGCGTCCCTTCCCCGTCCCAGGCAGCAGGGCCCGCCGAACGGCGGCTGTCAGTCGGGCACGACGAACGGAAGCATCGTCGGCTCGTACCCTCCGCCGAGACAGCGTGCCGGGTCGGCGTCCAGCACCGAGGCCAGCAGGGTGCCGAAGACGTCCCGGAAGTCCGTCGTCGCCTTGAGGTCGCCGTCGTCCAGGTCGGTCAGGCTCGGCTGCTCTCCGTAGAGTCCGCCCGTCACCTGGGGTCCGAGAACGAAGACCGGTCCGGCGGTTCCGTGGTCGGTGCCGTCCGAGGCGTTCGCCCGGACCCGCCGACCGAACTCGCTGTACACGACCACGGTCACCCGTCGACCGGCCTCGGTCCGCGCCAGCCTGCCCGCGAAGCTGGCCAGTGCCTGGTCGAGCTGGCGCAACAGCAGTTCGTGGCCGGGCCGCTCCGCCGCATGGGTGTCGAATCCACCGAGACTGGCGGAGTACACGCGGGTCGGGACCCCGGCCTCCACGCACTGAGCCACCCGGGAGAGCTGATCGGAGAGGACGCTCGCCCCGCCCGTGCCCGTTGCCGCGATGTCCGGTTCGGCGGTGGTGTCCGGCGGCAAGCCGACGGCTTCGGCATCCCGGATGAGCTGGTCGATCCGGATGAGATTCGCATAGGCGTCCGCAGCCCGTGCCTGCAGCTCGGATTCGTTCGGCTCCCGCCGCCCGAGCACACCGATCATCTCGGTGGTGACTCCGGCCGGCAGTTTGAGCCCGCCGATACTCACGCAGGCCCCGGTACGGGTCTCCCCCACGAGCAGCGGCGGCAGCATGGGCTCGAAACTCACCGCAGCCTCCGGCGCCGCCTTGACGCCGTCCAACCATCGGCCGACCCAGCCGGAGTTGGTCGGGCCATCGGGTGACGCCGTCTGCCAGATGTCCATGGATCGGAAATGACTCCGATCCGGTCTGGGGTACCCGGCCCCGAGGACGATGGCCAGGCGCTGCTCGCTCCACAGTCGGCTCAGGCCCTTCATCACCGGGTTCAACCCGAGCGCACCGTCGAGCCGGAGCACCCGATCCGGCTCGTAGGCCAGCTCGGGCCGAGCCGCGTGGTATGCCGGGTCCGCGTAGGGGATGACGGTGTTGAGGCCGTCGTTGCCGCCGTACAGCGTGACGATGACCAGCTTGCGCGACTTCCGGTGATCTTCCCGAACGGATGCGTCGCTCGCGGTCCGCAGGAGGTCCGCCAGGCCCAGGGCCCCCAGCCCGGCGACGGC
Organism: Micromonospora sp. NPDC049799; assembly: GCF_040656655.1. Classification (NCBI taxonomy): domain Bacteria; kingdom Bacillati; phylum Actinomycetota; class Actinomycetes; order Micromonosporales; family Micromonosporaceae; genus Micromonospora; species Micromonospora sp. NPDC049799. The sequence goes on along the minus strand of NZ_JBFAMU010000144.1, from coordinate 644 downwards.
GCCGCCGCCGGCGACGCCAGAAGCCAGAAGGAACCTGCGTCGAGTCCATGCGTCCATGTCACGTCACCAGATATTCCGGGCTCGCCAACCCGAGCGTCAGCAGGCGCCGCGGGTCGTTCGTGCCCTTCAGCGCCGAGTACGTCCGGTCGGTCCACGTCTCGACGGCAAGGACCTGCGCCATGCCTTCCGGAGTTAGCCGTTCGATCGGAACCAGCTGGGCGAGCCGCCCGGCGAGGTTCAGGCGGACCTGCGCCGCCCCGACCGTCAACCATTCCGCTCCCGCAGGCCACCCCTCGACACTCGGAGGGGCGAACGGCAACTGCCCCAACCGTTCCAGAGCGTTGAGGGCGTACGTCAGCATCTCGTCGGACAGCCTTCCCGGCCGCAGGCCCAACTGCCGCATCGCGCCGACGAACCATTCCGTCGGCTGCTTCACCAGCTTGCCCGCACTGGCCCGGAACGCGTCGTCCTCGAAGAGCTTCCGCAGCATCGCCATCGAGTCCGGAAACGCGCCCACCATTCTGTCCCGGGTGGACTCGGGGATCGGCTCGTTCGACGAGGCGTAGCGGAACCACAGCCGCTCGGCGATGAAGCGCGGGCACGTTTCGTGCCTGAGCAGGAGATCCACGAGCGAATGCGCGTCG
>NZ_JBFAMU010000143.1:0-10958 GCF_040656655.1 Micromonospora sp. NPDC049799 | reverse complement strand
GCGGCGATGCCGCCGGCCGCCGCACCGGTGACCGGGAGGCCGCCACCCTCGCCACCCTCGTCGCAGCCCTTCGGCTGCTTCCAGGCCAGCGGGCCGCCCGAGTCCAGGTCACCGGTGACGGTGACGGTGAAGTCGGGGCCGGCCGCGAAGGTGAGCGTCTCGGTCCTGCCGGGCTCGACGGTCACCGTCCGGGCGGTGCCGGTGCTCGGGGTGAACGTCGAGGTCACCGGGGCGCCGTTCGCCGGGTTGGCGATCTCGAAGATCATCTCGTCGCAGGTGATGTCGTACCCGGCCTCGGGCTCGCCGACCTCCGGCTCCTGGCAGTCCTGCGGCTTCTCCCAGCCGCCGGTCCAGGTCTTCATGCCCTCGGCTTCGACGGTGACCTTCGTCGCCTGCTCGGCGGTGAGCGTGAGCGTCTCGGCCTTGCGCAGCGGTACGGAGACGGTGCGGGTGAAGTCGGCGCCACCGGTCACGGCGAAGTCGACCGACGCGTTGCCGGTCCGGTTGACCAGGGTCAGTTCGACGGTGCCGTCGCAGTCGGAGGCGGCGACGACCTCCGGCGCGGCCACACAGGTGCCGTCGCCGCCGTTGTACCAGGCGCTAGGGCCCTTCGACCGTGCGCCCTCGCCGGACCGGCTGCCCACCTTGCGGTCGCCGTACCGGTCGCTGGTGTCGGTGAGCGGGTCGATGACCGTGCTGCCGAAGACGAAGTCGACCTGCGTGTAGCACTTCGGCACCTCGACCTCGAAGTCCAGGGTGGCCACGGCCAGTTCGCCCTCGCCGACGCCGGTGAACGCGCTCACCGACGTGTCGAGCACGTACTGCGGCACGGCGAAGCGCGCCGACGGCGCCACATAGGACACCAGGGCCAGGTCCTGCCGCTCACCCTCACAGAGCGGGCCGTTGGTCAGCGTGATCGACGCCTTGCCGCCCGGCCCGTCGAAGGTGTGGGTGTAGCGGGCGTCGGTGGCCGTGACACAGGTCGGGCCCTCCGGCGACGGGCTCCCGGCCGGCTGGGCGGTGGCGGTCGCGGTCGACTCGGCGCTGACCGGGGTCGACGGGGACGACGACGGGTCGGTGGCGAGTGCCGGCGAGACGGCCGCGAACACCGTGGCGAGGCCGGCCAGGGCGGCGGCGGCCACGGTGAGCGGTCGCCGGCGCGACAGCGGGGGACGGATCACGCGTACTCCCGGGGTGATGAAGCGTCAGGGGGTGCGGCGCGGGAGAGGCGGCCGGAGGGAATCGCGCGATGCCTCGCGGGCCTCCGGTTGCGGGTGCCGTCCCGTGCCGTGTGGCCGGCGGTGACCGCCGGCACCGGCAGACCCTAGCGAGATCGCCGCGCGCGTCACAGCGGTCGGCAAGCACCAAGGCTGATGTTATGAATGTGAGATCATTGATATACCAAGCGTGATCATCTGGCCGGTTTGCCGGCACGGACGGTGTCGCAGCCGGCCGGGGGAGGGTCGCGTAGCGTCATCGTCATGAGCAGGAGGAGACGGTGACCCGGATCGTGGCCGGGACGCTGGGTGGTCGCCGGATCGCGGCGCCGCCGGGCGCCGGCACCCGGCCCACGTCCGACCGGGTCCGGGAGGCGCTGTTCAGCGCGGTGCAGGCCGAGGTGGACCTGGCCGGCGCCCGCTTCGCGGACCTGTACGCCGGTTCGGGCGCGGTCGGTCTGGAGGCGCTCTCGCGCGGGGCCGCGCACGTGCTGCTGGTGGAGTCCGACGCCCGGGCCGCCCGGGTGATCCGGGAGAACGTGGCGATGTTGCGCGCGGCGTCCGGGGTGCGCCTGGTCACCGGAAAGGTGGCCACCGTCCTGGCGGCCGGGCCGGACGGCGACCCGTACGACGTGGTCTTCGCCGACCCCCCGTACGCGGTGCCGGGCGCGGAGATCACCGCGATGCTCGCCGCCCTGGTCGACGGCGGGTGGCTGGCCACCGACGCCCTCGTGGTGGTCGAGCGGTCCAGCCGCACCGGCCCGGTGGAGTGGGTGCAGGGCGTCACGGCGGAGCGCAGTCGCCGGTACGGCGAGACCACCCTTTGGTACGGTCGCCGATCATGAGACGTGCGGTGTGTCCCGGCTCGTTCGATCCGGTCACCAACGGACACCTCGACATCGTGGGCCGGGCCAGCCGGCTCTTCGACGAGGTGATCGTGGGAGTGCTGGTGAACCAGTCGAAGAGCGGCCTGTTCACCGTCGAGGAGCGCATCGAGATGCTCCGCGAGGTGACGGCCTCGTACGAGAACGTCCGGGTCGAGTCCTTCCGCGGCCTGCTCGTGGACTTCTGCCGGGCGCAGGAGGCGAGTGTGCTGATCAAGGGACTGCGGGCGGTCAGCGACTTCGACTACGAGCTCCAGATGGCCCAGATGAACATCGGGCTGGCCGGCGTCGAGACGCTCTTCATGCCGACGAACCCGCTCTACTCGTTCCTCTCCTCCAGCCTTGTGAAGGACGTGGCGAAGTGGGGCGGCGACATCTCGGCGCACGTGCCGGACCTCGTCCGTGCGGCCCTGCAGGCCCGCCTGGGCCCGGGGAAGCGCGCCTGACCCGGCCGGCGAGGCGGGAGTGCGGCGCGCCGGCCGGGGTGGATGGGGCGTGGGTCGCCGGCACACGACATCATGTGGGGAGCGCCGAATCCGGGTTCAGCCCGCATCATTGAGGTCGGCCGACGAACGACAGGAGTGAGGTACCGGTGGACCCGCTCGATCGCATCGACGAACTGATCACCATGGTGGAGCAGGCCCGCTCCGTCCCGATGTCGCGCAACAACTGCATGGTCGACCGTGGCGAGATGATCGCCGTGCTCGACGAGCTGCGCGCCGAGCTCCCCGCGGACCTGCGCCGCGCCGCCGCGCTCCTGGAAGAGCGGGACAAGATCATGGAGGCCGGGAAGCGGGAGGCGGACCGGATCATCAGCGAGGGTGAGGCGGAACACGCCCGGCTGGTCTCGGTGAACGAGATCACCGTGTCCGCCGAGCACGAGGGGGCCCGGATCATCGCGGAGGCCCGCGCCGAGGCGCAGCGTCTCCGTGACGAGGTGGACGACTACGTCGACACCGCCCTGGCGAACTTCGAGCAGTTCCTCACCCGGGCGTTGGCCTCGATAGAGCGCGGCCGCGACAAGATGCACGCGCTGCGGGAGATCGGCACCTTCGCTGGGGAGGAGGCGGAACGCCCGCTACCCTTCTGAGCGGCACCCCAGCAGCCGACAGCCGGGTGGTGTCCGGGCCCCGGTTCGACTCTCGGGCCCCCGTCCAGGTAACCTTTTTTGTCGGCCTCTCACCGGCCGGAGTCTGACTATGCCCAAACACTCGTCTTCATCACTCAACCCCAAGGCGCCGCTGGTCCTCGACACGAGGGACCTGCCGCGTCGCCCTGGTGCGTTGCGTACGGTCAAGCGGGTCGCCCCGGCACCGGCGGACCTCGGCGGAGAGTTGATCAGCGTGCCGGAGGGCGCGGACCTCGACCTCGACCTGAGGTTGGAGTCGGTGTCCGAGGGCGTGCTCGTCTCCGGGACCGTCTCCGGTCCCGTCCAGGGCGAGTGCGGCCGTTGCCTGCGCGAGATCAACGACTCGCTGGTCGTCACCATCCAGGAGCTGTACGCGTACGAGAACAGCACCACGGACGAGACGACCGACGAGGACGAGGTGGGCCGGATGCAGGACGATCTGATCGACCTGGAGCCGGCGCTGCGGGACGCGGTGGTGCTCGCACTGCCGACCAACCCGCTCTGCCGGGAGGACTGCCCAGGCTTGTGCCCCGAGTGTGGGGTGCACTGGGACGATCTGCCGGCCGACCACAGTCACCAGCAGATCGACCCGCGTTGGGCGGGCCTGTCGCAACTGACCCGTAAAGAGGAGTAAGAACCGTGGCCGTCCCCAAGCGCAAGATGTCGCGCAGCAACACCCGCGCCCGCCGGGCGAACTGGAAGGCCACGGCGGTCGTGACCGTGGCCTGCCCGCAGTGCAAGTCGGCGAAGCTGCCGCACGCCGCCTGCGCCGTCTGCGGCACCTACAACGGCCGCCAGGTCCTCGAGGTCTGACGGACACCGAGTGACGCCCCCGACCGCAGGTCGGGTGGTGCGCGCACCCTGGCACTCGCCCGGTGTCCCGGCTCCCTCCGACGCCGGCCGGCCTGAACCGGCCGGCGTTCCGGTGGAGCCGGGCACCGCGCGGATCGCCGTCGACCTCCTCGGCGGGGACGATGCTCCCGCCGTCGTGGTTGACGGCGCTCTGCGGGCCATCCGCACCGATCCTGACCTGCACCTGCTGCTCGTCGGCCCGGCCGAGGTCGCCGACGGGCTGATCCATGCCCTCGACCCGGCCGAACGCACCCGCATCGCGGTCCGGCCGGTCGGCACCGTGGTCGGCATGGCCGACCATCCCAGCGCCGCGCGGGCCGACAGCACCGTCCGGGCCGCCGTGCACGCCGTCCGGGCGGGCGCAGCCGACGCGCTGGTCTCCGCCGGGTCGACCGGTGCCACGGTCACCGCCGTCGCGCTCGGCCTCGGCCGCTGGCCGGACGTCCGCCACCCGGCCCTCGTCGCGACCCTGCCCGCCGTCGACGGCCCGGTGGTCCTGCTGGACGTCGGCGGTTCGTTGGAGCCCCGACCGAGCGTCCTGGCCCGGCACGCCGTGCTGGGCGCCGCCTACGCCGCGGTCGCTCACGGCATCGCCGAACCCCGGGTCGGGTTGCTCTCCGTCGGCTCCGAGCCGGGCAAGGGCGACCGCGCCCGGCGTCTCGCCGACCCGATCCTGGCCGCCGCGTCGCTGCCGCACGGCGGGCGGTACGTCGGCCTCGTGGAGGGCCACGACGTCTCCCTCGGCGCGCGCGCCGATGTGGTGGTCACCGACGGGTTCACCGGTAACGTGCTGCTCAAGGCGATCGAGGGCGCGTACGCGATGGCCGGTGGAGCACCGGCCGGCGGTGGCGCCCCGCGTGCGGCCGCCCTGCTCGGGGTGGCCGGGACGGTGGTCGTCTGCCACGGCGCCGCCCAGCCCGGTGACGTCGCGTCCGGCATCGCCCTCGCCGCCCACCTGTGGCGGCGTCGTGCCGCCGACCTGGTCCGCGCACTGATCGACGGCGCCGACATTCCGGGCCGAGAAACCCGCACCACCGACACCGAGGTATCCAATTCATGAACGAGCGTCAGCGAGTGAATCATCGGCTCAGCGCGAAGGTGCCTCATGGCGGCGCGGAGCGCAGCGGAGTGCCGGCATGAGCAACGACAAGCGCCGGCGCACGTCCGGCGGTCACCTGGAGGCGGCGTTCGGCGTTGCGCTGGACCCGGAGCTGCTGGAGCGCGCCCTGACCCACCGCTCGTACGCGTACGAGAACGGCGGGCTGCCCACCAACGAGCGGCTGGAGTTCCTCGGCGACTCGGTGCTCGGCGTCGTCATCACCACGGCGCTGTTCCACAACCACCCCGACCTGCCCGAGGGGCAACTGGCGAAGCTGCGGGCCAGTGTCGTCAACATGCGGGCCCTCGCCGACGTGGCCCGGGGGCTCGGCCCGGACGGTCTCGGCGCCTACCTGCTGCTCGGCAAGGGCGAGGAGACGACCGGCGGCCGGGACAAGGCGAGCATCCTCGCCGACACCCTGGAGGCGCTGCTCGGCGCGATCTACCTGCAGTACGGGCTGGACACCGCCGCGATCGTCATCCACCGGCTGTTCGACCCGCTGATGGCCGAGTCGGCCGGCCGGGGCGCGGCGCTGGACTGGAAGACCAGCCTCCAGGAGCTGACCGCCGCACTGGGGTTGGGCGTCCCGGAGTACCGCATCGAGGGCGCCGGGCCGGACCACCTCAAGACCTTCACCGCCTGGGTGGTCGTCGCCGGCAACCGGTACGGCGGAGCCGAGGGGCGCAGCAAGAAGGAGGCGGAGCAGCGGGCCGCCGAGTCCGCGTGGCGGGTGCTCACCGCCCACGCCGAGGCCGAGCAGGCGGAGCGCGCCGCGCAGGCCGCCACGGAGGTGTCCACCCCCGCCGCCGGACCGGCCGGACCGGGCGCGGAGCAGCCCGCCGCCCCGGCGCAGGCCCGGGTCGCCGCCGAGCACAACGGCAGCGGCAACGGGCGGATCGGGGCCCCCGACGCGGTCGCCGAGGCGGCGGACGAGGCGGGCCGTGCCTGAGCTGCCCGAGGTCGAGACGGTCCGGCAGGGGCTGGCCCAGTGGGTCATCGGCCGGCGGATCGCCTCGGTCGAGGTGCGCCACCCCCGGGCGGTACGCCGGCACACCGCGGGCGGCGCGCACTTCACCGACGTGCTGGCCGGCCGGACCATCCTCGACGTACGCCGCCGCGGCAAGTACCTGTGGCTGCCACTGGACAGCGGCGACGCGGTGATCGGCCACCTCGGTATGTCCGGCCAGCTGCTGCTGCAACCGGGCGAGACCCCCGACGAGACGCACCTGCGGGTGCGGTTCCGGTTCGCCGACGACGGTCCGGAGCTCCGCTTCGTCGACCAGCGCACGTTCGGCGGGCTGTCGGTGAGCGAGGGCGGGGCGGACCTGCCGGCCGAGATCGCGCACATCGCCAGGGACCCGATGGATCCGGAATTCTCGGACCCGGGCTTCGTCGCCGCGCTGCGCCGGCGGCGTACCGAGGTGAAGCGGGCCCTGCTCGACCAGTCCCTGATCTCCGGCGTGGGCAACATCTACGCCGACGAGGCGCTGTGGCGGGCGAAGCTGCACGGCGCCCGGCCGACCGACGCGCTGACCGGGCCGGCCGCGCTGCGCCTGCTCGGCCACGTACGGGACGTGCTCGGCGAGGCGATCACCGAGGGCGGAACCAGCTTCGACGCCCTCTACGTCAACGTCAACGGCGAGAGCGGCTACTTCGACCGCTCACTGAACGTCTACGGGCGGGAGGGGCTGCCGTGCCGCCGCTGCGGCGCCCCGATCCGGCGGGAGGCGTTCATGAACCGGTCGTCCTACAGTTGCCCGCGGTGCCAGCCCCGCCCTCGGGGAGCGCTCCGGGGTTGACCCCGAGACGACTCCGGGTCGCCTGCGGCGCGTCCGGGCGTCCGGTCCGGGAAGGATCCGGGTGACGGCCCCCTCCGGGCATCCTCAGGCGGTGCGGCGGGCCGGAAGCGGGTTCCGGGGTGGACCGGGGCCGATCCCCGATGTCCCGCGCGCGTCACGCCCATAGCGTCAGCACCGTTGACAGGGGACTGACGTGACAGGGGGACCCGGAATGGGTGCAAGACCGGTGACGGTGCGGCTGGCGAGGTGGAGTGCCGAGCACCCGTGGCGCGCGATCGCGCTGTGGGTGGTGTTCGTGGCGGTGTGCTTCGTGGGGGGGAACGCCGCCGGCCTCAACGAGGCGACCGACTCGGACCAGGCGATCGGTGAGTCGGGCCGGGCGGGGCTGATCGTCTCGTCCGGGAACTTCGCCGACCCGGCCGAGGAGAACATCCTCATCACGCCCCGCACGGGCACGCTCGACCCGGCGGCGGCGAAGGTGGCCGCCGACGACGCCGCCGCCACGCTGCGGAGCGTCGAGGGGGTGGCCTCGGTCGGCACGCCGATCCCGGCGCGGGACGGCGGCGCGCTGCTGCTGCCGATCACGATGTCCGGCGACCCGGAGACCGCCTCCGACCGCGTCCAGCCGCTGCGCGACGCCACCGCCGGCGTCCAGGACGCCCACCCGCAACTGCGGATCGAGCAGGTCGGTGGGCCGTCCATCAACAAGGCCCTGGACGACACGCTCGGTGCGGACTTCAAGCGCGCCGAGCTGCTCAGCCTGCCGGTCACCCTGGCCATCCTCATCGTCGCGTTCGGCGCCCTGATCGCCGCCGGCGTACCGGTGCTGCTGGCACTGTCCTCGGTGGCCGCCGCGATGGGCCTCAGCACGCTGGCCTCGCACCTGGTGCCGGCGACCGACACCACCGCCAGCGTGATCCTGCTGATCGGCATGGCGGTCGGTGTCGACTACTCGCTGTTCTACGTGCGCCGCGAGCGCGAGGAACGGGCCAAGGGCCGGTCGGGGCTGGACGCGGTGGAGATCGCCGCCGAGACCTCCGGCCACGCCGTGGTGGTCTCCGGCCTCGCCGTGATGATCTCGATGGCCGGGTTGCTGCTCGCCGGTGACGTGGTCTTCTCGTCCCTCGCCGTCGGGTCGATCCTGGTGGTCGCGGTCGCCGTGATCGGGTCGCTGACCGTGCTGCCGGCGCTGCTGGCGAAGCTCGGCCGCTGGGTGGACCGGCCCCGGGTGCCCCTGCTCTGGCGGCTGACCGCTCCGCGTACCGGGCGGCACGGCCAGCCCGCCGCGCCCCGCTTCTGGCCGGCCGTGCTGAGGCCCGCGCTGCGGGCGCCGGTCGCCACCCTGGTGATCTCGGTCGGGCTGCTGCTGGCTCTCGCCGCGCCGGCGCTGGGCATGAAGCTCAAGTTCCCCGGCATGGAGGACCTGCCGCGCACCACGCCGGCCATGCAGGCGTACGACCGGCTCACCGCGGCCTTCCCGAGCAGCGGCACGAGCCACACGGTGGCGGTCCGGGCGTCCGGGGCCGAGGCCGGCCGGGTGAAGGCGGCGCTGACCGAGCTGTCCGCCCGCGCCTCGGCGGACCCGCTGTTCGCGCCGCCGGAGGCGGACGGCCCGAACATCGAGGTGTCGGCCGACGGCCGGGTGTCGGTGCTGGAGGTGTCCATCCCGTACGCCAGCCGGGACGACCGGGCCGTGCAGTCGCTGGACCGGCTCCGCGACGACCTGGTCCCGGCCGCCCTCGGCGGGATCGGCGGGGTCGAGTACGCGGTCGGCGGCGAGGTCGCCGGCAGCGAGGACTACGCGCAGCACGTCCGGGACAAGCTGCCGATCGTGATGGGCTTCGTCCTGGCGCTCACGTTCCTGGTGATGACGTGGGTGTTCCGGTCGGTGGTTATCGCGCTCAGCTCGATCCTGCTGAACCTGCTCTCCGCCGGGGCCGCGTACGGCCTGCTGGTCCTGGTGTTCCAGGGCGACTGGGCCGACGACCTGCTCAACTTCACCTCGATGGGCGCCATCGTCTCCTGGCTGCCGCTGTTCCTGTTCGTGGTGCTCTTCGGGCTCTCGATGGACTACCACGTCTTCGTGGTCAGTCGGATCCGCGAGGGAATCCGGGCCGGCATGTCCAACTCCGAGGCCGTCGCGTACGGCATCACGTCCTCGGCGGGTGTGGTGACCAGCGCGGCGATCGTGATGGTCGGCGTCTTCTCGATCTTCGCCACGCTGAGCACCATCGACATGAAGCAGCTCGGCGTCGGCCTGGCCGCCGCGATCCTGCTGGACGCCACGATCATCCGCGCGGTGGTGCTGCCGGCGCTGATGACGATGCTGGGCGACGCGAACTGGTGGGCACCGAAGTTTCTCCGGGCCCGTCCGGCCGCGACGCCCGCCGACCCGCCGGCACCGGCCCCGGAACTGGTCGGCGCGCGCTGACCGACCCCGTACCGGGACCGGAGGGCCGGGCCGCACCCGCGGGCCGGCCCTCCGGCCGTACGCGGCGTCAGGGGAGGCGGCAGGGCTGCCGCTCGGCGTCCAGCTCCCGGCTCTTGCGGATCGAGGAGAATCCGTACCCGAGGGTGGTCACGCAGAACACCGCCGGGTCGCCGGTGAACTCGACGTGGAAGACCGGCTTGCCGGCGTCGGTGAACGGCAGCAGTTTGGCGCACCGGTTCAGCCGGACGCACTCCCGGCTGACCGCGAAGTCGAAGTCCGGCGCCAGCGCGGCGATCTGGCCCACGTCGTCGACCAGGCCGGGGGAGAGGTCCAGGGAACGGGCCAGGGTCGCCAGCCGCCGGTTGAAGACGAGTTGGTCGTCGAAGCCGAGCGGGAAGCCGGTGCGCTGGGCGTACCCGTCGGCGTCGACCAGGGCGACCGCGCCGAACCCCTTGCCCCGGCACAGCCGGAACCGGTCGGCGAGCACCGGCCCGAGCAGGTCCCAGCGGCGTACGTCCAGCCACCGGCGCTGCGGGTCGCGGCTCGTCACGCCCCGTACCGCCGCCCCGCGCACGGCCGACGGGAAGCGACCGGCGTCCGGGTCGGTGTCCGCGTACGAGCCGACGGGCACGTGGCACACCAGCCTCCGGTCCCGCCGGCGCAGGGCGGCGGTCTCCTCGGCGGTGACGCCGACCGCGTCGAGCAGGAATACGTCGGCGTCGACCGTGACGTCCACCGGGCCGGTGAGCTGCCACTGCCACTGCCAGCGGTGTGCGTACGCCGCCGGCCACGGCGTCGGTGCCTCGGGTGGCGCCAGTTGCGGGTGGCAGGCGTACACCGGGGTCGGGAGGGTGAGCACGACGGCGGCCGCCAGCGCCCGCCGGAGCGCCCGTCGCCGCGGACGCCGGCCGGTCGTGCCGGACGGCGCCTGTCTCGGCGCGGACGCCCACCACCGGATCCGCATCGGTCGCTCCCGGGTCCTGGCGGGGCCCCCTCGCCGCACGCCGTACCCGGACAAACGAGCGCCCCCCGCCCGACGTCGCGGGTGGGGGGCGCTGTGGGGTGCCGGGTCAGCGCGGCGCGGCGAAGACCTGCGTCCAGTACGGGCCGTTGCTGCTGGCCACGCCGACGCCGATCTCGGTGAAGGCGCAGTTGAGGATGTTGGCGCGGTGGCCCGGGCTGTTCATCCACGCGTCCATGACCGCGGCCGGGGTCTTCTGGTTCCAGGCGACGTTCTCGCCGTAGGTGCGCCAGGCGTAACCGACCCGGTCCAGGCGCTCGCCCGCATCGCTGCCGTCACTGCCGTCGTGCGACATGTTCTGGTGGTCAGCCTGGTCCTGGCTGTGCCGCTGGGCGGCGGTCATCAGTTTGCTGTCGATGCCCAGCGAGCCGCAGCCGGCCTTGGCCCGCTCGGCGTTCACCAGGTCGACGACCTGGCGTGCCTGGCTGCTGACGCCGGTGCTGGTGGTGGTGGCCTGCCCGGCGGTCGTCGGCGCGCTGCTCCGCTCGGTGCGCCGCGACGGCGCGGTGGTGCGGGACGGCGCGGG
>NZ_JBFAMU010000142.1:0-10975 GCF_040656655.1 Micromonospora sp. NPDC049799 | reverse complement strand
CCTGGGCGCGGCCGGGCGGCGCGGCCGGCGACGCCGGAGCCGGCGAGACCGGACCCGCATGGCCGGTGGCCCGGGACTGCTGGGAGAGCTGCACCTTGAGCTGCCGGGCCACCCCGGCCAGCGCGGCGGCACTCGGCCACCGGGCCGCCGGGTCCTTCGCCAGGGCGCGCTCGACCACCGCGCAGACCTGCGGCGGGATGTCGTGCGGCAGCGGCCGGGGGGACTCCCGGACGTGCCGCATCGCGATCTCCAGGGGGTTGTCGCCCTCGAAGGGCCGGCGGCCGGCGAGGCACTGGTACGCGACCACGCCGAGCGCGTAGACGTCCGAGGCGGGGGTGGCGACCTGGCCGGTGGCCTGCTCCGGGGAGATGTACGAGGCGGTGCCGAGCACCGAACCGGCGGCGGTGAGCTGCGCCACCAGGTCGGACCGGGCGATGCCGAAGTCGGTGAGCACCAACGTGCCGTTCGGCCGGACGAGCAGGTTGCCGGGCTTCACGTCCCGGTGCACGATGCCCTTCACATGGGCCGCGTGCAGTGCGTCGGCGGCCTGGGCGACCAGCGCCATCGTGCGGGCCGGGGTGAGCCGGCCGACCCGGCTGAGGGTGGCCGACAGGGCGTCGCCCTCGACGTACTCCATCACCAGGAAGGCGATCTGCTGGTCGCTGCCGAAGTCGTAGATGTCGACCACGCCGGGGTGGTTGATGGTCGCCATCGTCCGCGCCTCGCCACGGAACCGCTCGGCGAAGTCGGGGTCGTCGAGCAGCGCGGGGAGCAGGCTCTTGACCGCGACCGTACGCCCCAGCACCTGGTCGGTGCCGCGCCAGACGTCGCCCATGCCCCCGCTGGCGATCCGCTCGTCGAGGCGGTAGCGGTTGCCGAGCTGCACCCCCGGGCTGAGCATGTCAGCGGCCCCCGGGATCGTTGATCGCGGCCCGCATGATCTGGCCGGCGATCCGGGCCGCCTCGGCGCTGCCGCCGCTGCCGGCCTCCTCCAGCACCACGCAGACCGCGGAGACCGGGTTGCCCTGCTTGTCGAGGGCGAAGCCGATGAACCAGCCGTGGTCGGGGCGGTTCGGCGCGGACTGGGCGGTGCCGGTCTTGCCGCCGACGGTGTAGCCGCTGATCCGGGCGTTCCGGCCGGTGCCGTTCTCGACCACGCTGACCATCATGTCCCGCAGGTCCTTGGCGACCTGGCCGGTGACCGGCTGGCGCAGCTCGCGCGGCTGGGCGGTGTAGTAGTCGGTGGTCCGGTCCGGGCCGAGCACCTGGCGGACGAGGTACGGCCGCATCTGCCTGCCGTCGTTGCCGACCGTGGCGGCGATCAGGGCACCCTGGAGCGGGGTCATCCGGACGTTGTTCTGGCCGATCGAGGACTGGGCCAGCGCCGCCGGGTCGGTGCTTCCGTCCGGGTTCTGCATGTCGCCGGTCCGGCTGGCCGCCACACCCAGGCCGCCTTCGCCGAGCCGGCCGACGGTGAGGTCCTCGTCCTCGAAGCCGAACTGGCGGGCCTTCTCCTTGACCGTGTCGGCACCGAGCCGGACGCCGAGCTGCGCGAAGCCGGTGTTGCACGACTCGGTGACGGCGTTGAGCAGGGTGACCTGCCGCTCCGGGCAGATCGACTGGACGGCGTTACGGATCGGCTGGCCGGACGTGGGCGGCGTCCACTCGCTCCCGGCCGGGATCTGTGTGGTCTGCCCGATCCCGTTCTCCAGGGCGGCGGCGGCCACCACGATCTTGAAGGTGGAGCCGGGGGGAAGCACCTCGCCGACCGCGCGGTTCTTCAGCGGGCCAGCCGGGTCCTGGTCCAGCTTGTTGTACGCCGCGGTGGCCGTGTCGCTGTCGTGGCTGGCCAGCGGGTTCGGGTCGAAGCTCGGCATGGAGACCAGCGCCTGCACCGCACCGGTACGCGGGTCGATGGCGATGGCCGCGCCCTTGCTGACGTCCTGACGGTTGTTGCGGAGCTGCTCGTACGCGACGTTCTGCGCCTGCTTCGAGACGGTGAGCAGGACGTTGGCGCCACCGGTCTGGTCCCCGGTGAACATGTCCTTCACCCGGTTGGCGATCAGCCGGTCGCTGGTGCCGGCGAGGAAGTCGTTCTCGGACTTCTCGATGCCGGTCTCGGCCAGGTTGACGGGCTTGTACCCGAGTATGTGGGCGTACTCCGGCCCCTTCGGGTACGTGCGCTGGTACGTCAGCTCGCCACTGGTTTCCCGGCTGACCGCGAACGCGGTGCCCCCGGCCTCGATGTTTCCGCGCTTGCGCTTGTACTCGTCGACCTGGACGCGGCCGTTGTAGTCGCTGGTGCGGTACTCGTCGGCCTTGTAGGCCTGGATCCAGTTCAGGTTGGCGAACAGCAGCCCGAACAGGACCATCACGACGACACCGACGCGGCGCAGGGGTGCGTTCACGGCCTGATCACCTCCGTGGGGGCACCGTGGAGCTGCTCCGGCGGGCCGCCGGAGGGTCGGGCAGCCGTGCCGCCGCCACCCACCGGGCGCCGCGCGCCGTCCGAGACCCGGAGCAGGACCGCGATGAGCAGCCAGTTCGCCATGAGCGACGAGCCACCGGCGGAGAGGAACGGAGTGGTCTGACCGGTGAGCGGGATCAGCTTGCTGATCCCGCCGACGATCACGAAGACCTGGAGGCCGAGGGTGAAGGCCAGGCCGCCGGCGAGGAGCTTGCCGAACGAGTCCCGTACGGCCAGCGCGGCGCGCAGGCCGCGCTCGACGATGAGCAGGTAGATCACCAGCAGGGCGGAGAGGCCGAACAGGCCGATCTCCTCACCGATGCCGGCGAAGATGAAGTCGTTCTGCACCTCGGGCAGCTTGCCCGGTTGGCCACCGCCCGGGCCGGCGCCGAACAGGCCGCCGGTGCCGAGCGCGAGCAGCCCCTGCACCAACTGGTAGCCGTCCTCGTACGGATCGGCGAAGGGGTCCAGCCAGATCTGCGCCCGCAGGTAGAAGTTCGCGAACGGCCCCCCGACGCTCTCACCCAGGACGTACGCCAGGTAGGCGCCGCCGAAGAAGAGCACCAGACCGATGAGCAGCCAGCTGACGCGTTCGGTGGCGATGTAGAGCGTCACCACGAACATGCCGAAGTAGAGCAGCGAGGTGCCCAGGTCCTTCTCGAAGACGAGGACCAGGAGGCTGATGATCCAGACCACCAGGACCGGCCCGAGGTCCCGTCCGCGCGGAAAGTCGATGCCGAGGATCCGGCGACTGGCCAGCGACAGCACCTCGCGCTTGCGCACCAGGTAGTACGCGAAGAACGCCAGCAGCGCCAGCTTGGCGAACTCACCGGGCTGGATCGAGAAGCCACCCACCCGCACCCAGAGCTTCGCGCCGTTGATCTCGGAGATGCTCGCCGGCAGCACCGCCGGGAGCATCACCAGCACGATGCCGGCCAGGCCCAGGGTGTACGCGTACCGGGAGATCGAGCGGTGGTCCCGGACCAGGGCGAGCAGGCCCGCGGCGAGGATCACCGACGCGAGCGTCCAGGCGAGCTGGCGGCCACCGGTGCCCGCGAAGATCGCCAGGTCCTCGCGTTCGGCGGGCGCGGCGTCGGCCAGGTCGAGCCGGCGCAGGAAGCCCACGCCCAGGCCGTTGAGCAGCGCGACGGCCGGCAGTAGTGCCGGGTCGGCGAACGGCGCCAGGAAGCGGATCACCATGTGCAGCCCGAAGAACACCGCGGTGAGCGCGGCGGCCGGGATCCAGAAGTCCGGGGTGACCGTGTCGAGCACGTTCGCCTCGACCATCGCCCCGTACGCGGCCACCAGCACCATCGCCAGCAGCAGCAGCGACAGCTCGGCGTTGCGCCGGGACCGGGCCAGGCGTGCGCCGGGCTGCTCGCCCGCGGTGGCGGGCGAGGTTGCCGGAGTTGCCGCTGCGGTCACGGATCGTCCTGAGGGTTCGAGCCGGCGCTCACTCGGGCGACCGGCAGGCCGCCGGATCGAGCGACGGGGTGACGGTGTCGGAGGGCTCGGCGTCGGGCGAGGTGGTCGGCGCGGCCGGCGTACCGGCGGGGACCGTGGCGCTCGGCGCTCCCGCCGTGGTGGCCGGGGTCGGTGACACCGGGCGGCCGGACGGCGCCGGAGCAGGCGTCGTCACCGCGACCGCGCTCGGGGTCGGGATCGGCGGGCAGACCGGCTTGAGGTTCGGATTCTTCGGGTCGTCGCTGGTCAGCTCGGCCAGGCGACGGGCCGCGTCGGGCTCGCTCTTGGCCGGTATGCCCTGCTTGACCTGCTCCTGCGCGGCCAGGGTGAGGTCGTCCAGCTCGGCCGGGCTGACGGAGTGCTCCGTGGAGAGGTCCATCCCGGCGATCTGGCCCTGGATGCCCTTGAACACGGCGACGTGACCGTCCTCGGTGGCGCCCACGTAGTACTGGCGCTGGGTGTAGCTCCAGCCGCCGAAGACCGCGCCGCCGAGAAGGACCAGCAGCGCCAGCGTCATCGCCGCGGCCCGGATCGGGCGGTGCCGCCGGTGCTCGGGCTCGTCGTCCGCGCCCGCGGCGGGCTCCTCCGGAGCGGCCGGACGCGGCGCGGAGAGCGCGGAGGCCCGGGCGGCCGGGGTGGACACGTCGGCGGAGGTCGCCATGCCCCGGTCGCGGGCGGCGGCGCCGCCGACGATCGGGGTCGCCTCGACGATGTCCTGGTCGGTCGCGTCGGCGATGATCACCGTGATGTTGTCCGGGCCACCGCCGCGCAGGGCGAGCTGCACCAGCCGCTCGACGCACCGCTGGGGATCGGTGTACTCGCGCAACGTCTCGCCGATGGTGTCGGCGCTGACCACGCCGGAGAGACCGTCGCTGCAGATCAGGTACCGGTCGCCCCGGAGCACCTGACGGACGGAGTACTCCGCGTCGATGTCGCGGCCGTCGAGCGCGCGGGTCAGCAGCGACCGCTGCGGGTGACTGCTCGCCTCCTCGGCGCTGATCCGGCCCTCGTCGACGAGCATCTGGACGTACGTGTCGTCCTTGGTGATCTGCGCGAACTCACCGTTGCGCAGGAGATAGGCCCGCGAGTCGCCGATGTGGACCATGCCCAGTTTGCTGCCGGAGAAGAGGATCGCGGTCAGCGTGGTCCCCATCCCCTCCAGCTGTGGGTTGGCGTCCACCGTGTCGCGGAGCTGCTGGGTGGCGGCGCTCACGGCCGAACGCAGCGCGTCGACGAGGGCGTCCCCCGGGACGTCCTCGTCGAGCGGCGCCATGGCACCGATGACGATGTTGCTCGCGACGTCACCGGCGGCCATGCCGCCCATGCCGTCGGCGACGGCAAGCAGCCGCGGTCCGGCGTAGACGGAATCCTGGTTACCGTCTCGGATCAGACCGCGGTCGCTGTGGGCCGCGTAGCGCAGGGTCAGAGTCATGGCCGTAATTCGAGAGAAGTGCGGCCGATCCGGATCGGCACGCCGAGGGGGACGGGGGTTGGTCCGGTGACCTTAGCGCGATCCAGGTACGTGCCGTTAGTCGAGCCGAGGTCCTCGACGAACCACTGCCCGTCGCGCGGCACGAGCCGGGCGTGTCGCGCCGAGGCGTAGTCGTCGGTGATGACCAGGGTGGAGTCCTCGGCCCGACCGATAGTGATCTGCGCTTCACCGAGAGTGATCCGCGTGCCGGCCAGTTGACCCGCCGTGACCACCAGTTGGTGGGCCGCCCTCCCCCGCTTGCCCTTGGCCTGCTTCGCCGGCTGCCCGAGGGACGCTCCGACCGCCCGGGGGGCGGCCACCAGCCGACCCGACCGGGCGCCCGCGAAGAGATCCCGCCGGATCACGCCGACCACCGTGAACACGAAGATCCACAGCAGGATGAGGAACCCGAACCGGGCGACGGTGATGACGAGTTCCGGCAAGGCGGATCAGCCGTCCACGCGGAACGTCAGCGTCGTGGTGCCGAGCTGGATCATGTCGCCCGGGTTGAGGGCGACCGCCGACACCCGCTGGCCGTTGACCATCGTGCCGTTGGTGGAGCCGAGGTCGGTCAGCACGACCTGACCGCCGTCGAAGTCCAGCCGGGCGTGCCGGCGGGAGATGCCGACGTCGGGCAGACGCAGGTTGGCCTGGTCGCCACGGCCGATCACCGTCGAGCCCATCTGCAGCGGGTACGTGCGCCCGTCGCCGGAGACGAGCCGCACGTTGCGGCCGCCGCCGTGGCCCGGCGGCGGGCCGTAGCCGCCACCCTGGTCGTACGCGGGGTACGCGGGCGGGCCGGCGTCGTAGCCGGGCGCGGGGGCGACCTCGCCACCCGTGTAGACCTCGGCGGTGACCCGGAACATGCCCGTGTCCAGTCCCTCGCCGCGTTCGATCTCGACGATCACGTCGCCGTAGACGGTCCACGCCTGCTCGCCGATGAACTCCGCCTGCGACTGGGCCAGTTCCTGGGCCAGCGCGGCGGCGTACGGCGCCAGCCGACTGTGGTCGTACGGCGAGAGATCGATCACGTAGCGGTTGGGCACCAACGTGCGCCCACCGGCCAGGATCGCCTTGTGCGCCTCGGCCTCCCGCTGCATGGCGTTGAGGATCTCCACGGGGTGGACCACCCCTTTGAAGACCTTGGCGAAGGCCCCCTCGACCAGGCCTTCCAGACGCTTCTCGAAGCGTTGCAGCACGCTCACCGGCTCCTCCTCGGGTCCCGAGGACATGATGGTATCCGGCCGGCGCGCGCGCAGCTCACACGCCGCTCGGCCGTGGGGGCGGCGGCCCGTTCTCGGTGGGCCGAAAATCCCGTGCTACTCTTTCGTCCGCCACGAACGGTAACCGTCTGTGGCAACGGCCGGGAGCCTGGGTAGGATGGCCGGGCCCGCTGGGAACGGCGGGACCGACACCGACTACAGTGTTCGAGGTCAGCCACGGGGATGTGGCGGAATGGCAGACGCGCACGGTTCAGGTCCGTGTGCCCGAAAGGGCGTGGGGGTTCAACTCCCCCCATCCCCACCCGTGTGACGAGGGCTCCGCAGCTTGCGGGGCCCTTGCTCCATTCCGGGGCGTGCCGTTCGTCACGCTATGCTCCGATGGTTTCTGCCTCCGACGGACCAGGAGTGGCGTTGTGAGTGTCGCGTTCGTGACCGGGTCGGGCGGGCTGATCGGCTCCGAGGCGGTCCGGCACTTCGCCGGCCTCGGTCTCGATGTCGTCGGCATCGACAACGACATGCGGCAGGAGTTCTTCGGCGCGGAGGCGTCGACCGCCTGGAACGTCCGCCGGCTGACCGACGATCTGGGTGGCGCGTACGCGCACCACAGCATCGACATCCGGGACCGGGACGCGCTGGCGAAGCTCTTCGTCCGGTACGGCTCCGACGTCGCCGTGGTGATCCACACCGCCGCCCAACCGTCGCACGACTGGGCCGTCCGGGACCCGTTCACCGACTTCGACGTGAACGCCGGTGGCACCCTCAACGTGCTCCAGAACGTGCGGCAGCACTGCCCCGAGGCACCGGTGATCCACTGCTCCACCAACAAGGTCTACGGCGACCGGCCGAACAGCCTGCCCCTGGTGGAGCGGGAGACCCGCTGGGAGATCGAGCCCGGCCACCCGTACGAGCAGGGCATCCGCGAGGACATGTCGATCGACGCCTGCCTGCACTCCGTGTTCGGCGCCTCGAAGGTGGCGGCGGACATCATGGTGCAGGAGTACGGCCGCTACTTCGACATGCGGACCGCCTGCTTCCGGGGCGGGACGCTGACCGGTCCCGCGCACTCCGCCACCGAGCTGCACGGCTTCCTCGGCTATCTGATGCGCTGCAACATGGAGCGGCGCACCTACAAGATCTTCGGCTACCAGGGCAAAATGGTGCGTGACGCCATCCACAGTCACGATGTGGTCTCGGCGTTCGAGGCGTTCTTCCGCAACCCGCGCTCGGCCGCGGTCTACAACCTCGGCGGCGGCCGGCACTCCAACACCTCCCACCGGGAGGCGTTCGTCCTGGCCGAGCAGATCACCGGCCAGGAGATGATCTCGGAGTACGTCGAGGCGAACCGGATCGGCGACCACAAGTGGTGGATCGGGTCCAACGAGGCGTTCCAGGCCGACTACCCGGACTGGAAACAGGTGTACGACGTACCGATGATCATGCGTGAGATCTACGAGGCCAACGTCGACAAGTGGGTACCCCAGCCGTGAACCGGGGCAAGAAGAACGTCCTCGGCGTCCTGGTCGACGCCACCGACTACGCCGACGCCACCGAGCGGGTGGTGACGGCGGCCCACGACCGGCGCCCGCTGGCGCTGACCGCGCTCGCCGTGCACGGCGTGATGACCGGTGTCCTCGACCCGGCCCACAACGCTCGGCTGAACTCCTTCGACGTGGTCACCCCGGACGGCCAGCCGGTGCGCTGGGCGCTCAACCTGCTGCACGGCGCGGGGCTGACCGACCGGGTCTACGGCCCCGAGCTGACCCTGCGCGTGCTGTCCCGGTTCGCCGACGAGGGACTGCCCATCTACCTGTACGGCTCGACCGAGGAGACCCTCGGGCGGCTGATCCCCGCGCTGGAGCGGATGTTCCCGGCCCTCAAGATCGCCGGGGTGGAGCCGTCCAAGTTCCGGGCCGTGCAGCCGGGTGAGGACCGGGAGATCGCCGATCGGATCCGGTCCAGCGGCGCACGGCTCCTCCTGGTCGGGCTCGGCTGCCCCCGCCAGGAGGTCTTCGCGTACGCCATGCGGCCCCTGCTGGACATGCCGCTGATGGCCGTCGGGGCCGCCTTCGACTACCACGCCGGGCTGCTGCGCCAGCCCCCGGCGTGGATGCAGCGCGCGGGCCTGGAGTGGTTCTGGCGTCTCGGCCTGGAGCCAAAGCGGCTCTGGCGGCGCTACGTGATCCTCAACCCGGCCTACCTGGCCCGCCTGGCGGCGCAGAAGTCGGGCCTGTGGAAGGCACACCCGCCGGCCCCGGCCACGGAACGCCTCGACAGTTTCGCGGTCTGACCCACCCGACCCGCACGGCACGAGGCCCCTTCCGGATGCGATCCGGGAGGGGCCTCGGCCGTGGGAACAAGGCTCAGACGGTCAACGTCCAGGTGTTGATGTACCCGGTGTCGTAGCGGTAGACGTCCCGGACCTGGAGGCGCCAGGTGCCGTCGGCCGCCTCACCGGACAGGTTCACCGTGTAGGTGGCGTTGACGTTGTCGGCGCTGTCCGAGCTGCTGCTGTTCTTCAGCCGGTACGCCGAGCCGTCCGGCGCGATCAGGTCGACGACCAGGTCACCCCGCCAGGTGTGCACGATGCTCACCGCCACCGTCGAGGTCGCCGAGGCGGCCCGACCGCAGCCGGAGATGGTGATCGAGCTGCTCACCGCGGAACCGGCGTCCGGGATCGCGACGTCCGTGCCGTTGGTGCCGCTGCAACCGGGCGGCGGCGGCGGGGGCGGCGGGGTGGTTCCGCCGTCACCGACGTAGAGCAGCTTGTTCGGCGAGCCGGTGCCGGGGCTGGTCACCACGTTGCTGGTGGCGCTGTTGACCAGGGCGTCGCGGACCTGCTGCGGGGTGTACGACGGGTTGGCCGAGAGCACCAGTGCCGCGCCGCCGGCCACGTGCGGGGAGGCCATCGACGTGCCGCTGATGGTGTTCGTCGCGGTGTCGCTGTTGTACCAGGCCGACGTGATCGACGAGCCCGGCGCGAAGATGTCCAGGCAGGTCCCGTAGTTGGAGTACGACGCCCGCGCGTCGGTGTTGGTCGTCGCGCCCACGGTGATCGCCGAGGCGGTACGGGCCGGCGACGAGTTGCACGCGTTGGCGTTGCTGTTGCCGGCCGCCAGCGCGTAGGTCACTCCGGAGCTGATCGAGTTGGCCACCGCGGTGTCGAGGGCGCTGCTGGCCCCGCCACCGAGGCTCATGTTGGCCACGGCCGGCTTGACCGCGTTGGCGGTCACCCAGTCGACGCCGGCGATCACACCGGCGTTGGTGCCGCTGCCCGAGCAGTTGAGCACCTTGACCGCCACCAGCCGGGTGCCCTTGGCCACCCCGTACGCGGAGCCGCCCACGGTGCCGGCGACGTGCGTGCCGTGGCCGTTGCAGTCGGTGTTGTTGCTGTCGACGGTGTTGGTGCCCCAGGTGGCGCGACCGCCGAAGTCCGAGTGCGACGTCCGGATGCCGGTGTCGAGGATGTACGACGTCACGTTGGTCGCCGTGTTCGGGTACGTGTACGAGCTGTTCAGCGGCAGCGCCCGCTGGTCGATCCGGTCGAGTCCCCAGGACGGGGGGTTCGTCTGGGTGCCGGCGATCGACACGGTGTGGTTCTGCTCGACGTACGCCACCGCGGGGTCGGCCGCCATCCGGGCCGCCGCCCTGGCGCTCATCCGCATCTCGGCACCCCGTACGGCGGTGCTGTACGTCCGGACCGTCGTGCCGCCGTGGCGGGTCGCGAGCCGGTTCACCGACGACCCGACGGTGGTCCGGCTGACCGCGCTGTCCTTGAAGACGACGATGTAGCTGTCCGCGACGGCGGTCGCACCACCGGCGGCGCGGACGGTGCCGACGGGCTCGGCGGCCATGGCCGGCGTGGCCGTGGCGACCATGGCCAGCGCGGCCACCCCGACGAGAACGGACCTGCGTGGAAGACCCATCTCCCTACCTCCCTCCGATCGGACGCCGACCGTCCACCCGGTCGTGACGGGCGGATCGATGAGTACCGATCGAGCTGAGGGTAGAGCGCGGCGGAGCCGAAGATATACATGCCGATTTGCCCATAGCACCGGTGGGATGCCCCCTACGGGGACCGGTTACGGGACCAACGGGGGCCCGGCCCGGATTCGCGGAGCCGCCGAACGGGAAAAGCTGTCCGGCATGGAGAGTCATCTCGCCGTCCTGCTGCCCCTCGCCGCCGTCTGGCTCACCGCCGGTGCGCTGGCCGACGGGCTGCCCCGGCTGGATCAGGCCCGCACGCTGCGCCGGCGTACCGGACAGGTCCTCGCCCTGACCGTGGCCGCCCTCGGGCTCACGGCCGCGGTCGGAGTCGCCGGGCTCGCCGGCGCCGGCGGGACGGCGGCGGAC
>NZ_JBFAMU010000141.1:0-11046 GCF_040656655.1 Micromonospora sp. NPDC049799 | reverse complement strand
GTGGGGGGTGGGGGGTGGGGGTGGGGTCAGGTTAGGGGGCGGAGTTTGGCGCGGAGGGCGGCGCGGGCCAGGGGGCCCAGGTCGTCGACCACCTCGACCAGGACGGCCAGCCGTTCCAGGGCGTCGAACGCGTCCCGCGCGCCGGCGTTGTCGACGCCCTCGAAGAGTTCCAGGCCGACGAAGGCGGCGGAGATCGCACGGGCCAGCCCGGCCGGGTCGGTGACCGGGGCGAGCGGGGAGTCGCGCAGCAGCCGCCGCAGCACCGTCTCGATCTCCGCCGTCCAGAGCCGCAGCGCCGACGCCGTGGGCTCGGCGAGCCGCTGGTCGGTCTGGGCGCCGGCCAGCATCTGGGCCAGCACCGCCACGTTCCCCTCGGCGCGCTCCTGCTCGTGCAGCGTGCGCCCGAGGTCGAGCAGTTCGCGCAGCGAGCGTACGTCCGCGAAGCGTTCGCGGTAGACGGCGACGCGGGCGGCGGTCGCGCTGCGGCACGCCTCGGTGAGCAGGTCGTCGACGCTGCCGAAGTGGTAGAAGACCAGGGCCTGGTTGACCCCGGCGGCGGCGGCGATGGTCCGGGCCGACACCCCGGCGATGCCGTGGGCCCGGATCGCGGCGAGCGCGCCGTCGATCAGCTTGTCGCGGGTGGCGGCCATGCGGGTCCCTTCAGTCATTCCCGAGGATTCTCCCGCAGCGGTCGTACGGCGGCGGGCACCGGTGCCCGGTCCGGGCACAGGTACCGGAGGGTGAAGCTGCCGGTGTAGCCGAACAGCGGCCCGAACCGGTGGTTGGTGACCGCCACCCGGATGCCGAAGCGGCCGGTGCCCTCGTCGTACCACTCCCGCAGGCGGGCCTCGCCGGTCAGCATCGCGGGACAGCGCAGGCCGCCCCGGGAGCGGTAGACGCCGCTGCGGACGGTGAGCGCGCCGGTGACGTCGACGCCGAGGTGCAGGTCCACGGCGAGATGCTGGTGGGTGCCGAGGTAGTCGACCAGGACGCCGCGCTGCTCGCTCCACACCATCGTGGCGTCGAAGCGGCGGCGGCGGTGCGGGGACACCTGGAAGGTGCGGACGAAGGTGAGGGTGGGCCGGCCGTACGAGTCGGTGTAGGCGTAGTTCTCGATGGTGAACGGCACGTGCTCCCCGGTCTCCGGGAACAGGACGTGCCGCAGGGTGCCCAGGTGCAGGAACGGGGCGGTGAACGCGGCGCCCCGCCACACGCGCTCCATCACGCCGGTGCCCACGCACCCGACGTGGGTGGCGCCGTCGACGCCGAAGCGGCGCTGCAGTTCCGGGTGCAGCCGGTCGAAGTCGGCGCCGAGGGCGCGACGGAACACCGAGGTCACAGCTTCTCCAACAGCGCGGGGGGACGGGCGGCGAGACGGTCCGGCGGGCGGCGCCGGCAGCGGCGGGCGGCCGGGGTGTGCGGGTGTGGCGGCAGCACCACCACGACGAGCGAGGCGGCGAGGACCGTGACGGCGGCCGGCATGCGACCGGCCCCGCCGGCCAGCAGGCCGACGGACACCACCCCGAGCAGGCGTACGGCGACCTCCCGGACCGCGTTGCGCCGGGCGCGCTCGGGCGGTACACCGTGCTCCAGCCAGAGCCGGAGCCGGTCGAACGACCAGGCGGTTGCCCAGCCGAACGCGGGACGGAAGGCGAGGTCGACCAGGCGGCCCAGCGGTCCCCACCGGGGGGTGTAGGTGTAGCCGGTCAGGAACCGCACCCCGGCCGGGCCGGGCACGTAGCGCCAGTAACCCGAGCCCACGGCGATCAGCGAGCGCGGGTCGTCCGAGCCGAAGCGCAGCGCGGAGGTGCGGGTGCCGTCCGGGCGGGACCGCTCCCCGACGTGCACGCCCCAGCCGCCGACCGACACCCCGGGAACCACCGTCGTCGCGTACCGGAACCGGGCCGGCGTGCTGCCGGGGACCGGGTCGATCCGGCCGAAGCGGGCGTCCCACCGACGGTGGGCCCCGGGGTCCTGCGTCGCTCGCCAGACATGCTCCACCGGTGCGTCGACACGTGTCTCGACATAGATGGCGCGCATGCCGGCCCCCGTTCTTGAGCGATCGCTCAAGAGGGAGGTTAGCGGTATTTGAGCGACTGCTCAAGAGTGGGGTCAGGCGGATAGGGCGGCGAGGCGGCGACGCAGGTGGGCGGCCTGGGGAACGCTGACGTCCAGGGCCAGCGCGGCCCGGTACGCGGACGCCGCCTCGCCGCCCCGACCCAGGCGGTGCAGCAGCTCGGCCCGGGAGGCGTGCCACCACGGGTATCCGGCCAGCCCCTCGATCGCGTCGACCACGGCCAGTCCCACCGCCGGCCCGTCCCGCTCGGCCACGGCCACCGCGCGGTTCAGCCGGACCACGGGGGTGTCGTGGACGGTGAGCAGCACGTCGTACCAGGAGACCACCGCGTCCCACGGTGTCCGGTTGTACGTCGGGGCGAGCGCGTGGCAGGCGGCGATGGCGGCCTGGACCGCGTACCGGTCGGGACGGTCGGGGCTGCGGCGCAGCGCCCGCCCGACCAGCTCGACCCCGGCGACGATCGCGGCCCGGTCCCAGCGGGACCGGTCCTGCTCGGCCAGCAGCAGCGGCCCGCCGTAGGCGTCGACGCGCGCGGCCCGGCGGGAGTCCTGCAACATCAGCAGCGCCAGCAGGCCGAGCACGGTCGGCTCGTCCGGCATCAGCTCCGCCAGCAGCCGGGCCAGGCGCAGCGCCTCGTCGGTCAGGCCGGTCCGGACCAGGTCGTCGCCGGCTCCGGCGGCGTAGCCCTCGTTGAAGATCAGGTAGACGGTCGCGGCGACACCGGTCAGCCGGTCCGGCAGCTCCTCGGCGGCCGGCACCCGGTACGGGATCTCAGCCCGGGCGATCTTCTGCCGCGCCCGCGTCAGCCGCTTGGCCATCGTCGCCTCCGGTACCAGCAGGCCGCGGGCGACCTCCGCCGTGGAGAGCCCGGCGAGCGTCCGCAGGGCGAGCGCCACCTGGGCGTCCACCGACAGGGCCGGGTGGCAGCACGTGAAGACCAGGCGGAGCAGGTCGTCCCGCACCACCTCGGGCGGCTCGGGGTCGGGATCGAGCAGGGACACGGCCTCGGCCTCCTTCCCGGCGCGGAGGGCCTCCCGGCGGAGCAGGTCGATCGCCCGCCGCTTCGCCACGACCAGCAGCCAGGCGCGCGGAGTGGCGGGGATCCCGTCGCGCGGCCAGGACTCCAGGGCGCGCACCACCGCGTCGCCGACGGCGTCCTCGGCCAGGTCGATGCTGCCCACCACCCGGATCAGCGTGGCGAGGATGCGGGTCCGTTCCTCCCGCAGCACGCGGGCCACGGCGTCGACCGGCATCGACCCGGTCCCGACGGGAACCGTCGCGTCCGGTGGGGCGGGAGCCCAGCCGGAGCCGGGCCCCGCCGCGCGGGTCGTCACCGAACCGTCACGTCGAGATGACGGGGCGGATCTCCACCGCGCCGTTCCAGGCCGCCGGCATCGTCGCGGCCACGGCCACGGCCTCGTCCAGGTCCGCGCACTCCAACAGGTAGAAGCCGGTGAGGGCCTCCTTGGTCTCGGCGTACGGGCCGTCGCTGGTGAGCACGTCGCCGCCCTTGCCGCCGGACACCCGGACGGTGGTGGCGGTGGTGGTCGGGTAGAGCGCCGATCCGCCCCGGATCACGGCCTGGGCGGCCTGGCCGAACTCCCGGTACTCGGCCATCTCGTCCGCGTGCTCCGGGTTGGTCCAGTCGACGTCGGCGGTGTAGGTCAGCGCGATGTAGGTGGGCATGGTCCGCTCCTCGCGTCCGGGCCGGCGCTGCGCACCGGTTCCAGGTGTCCGAGCCGGCGCTGTTCGCCGGCTCCACCATGGGGACGATCGGGGGACCGTCCGGCGGGACACCGCGGAGGAGATTTTTCTCAGGCCGCGACGAGGGTCGGCAGGTGCCGCTCGACCACCGGCAGCGCGTCGGCGACGGTGACCGGCCGGCCCAGCTCGGCGGTGAGCGAGGTGACGCCGGCGTCGCGGATGCCGCAGGGCACGATCCGGTCGAAGTGCGCGAGGTCGCAGTCGCAGTTGAGGGAGAAGCCGTGCAGGGTGACGCCCCGGGCGACGCGGATGCCGATGGCGGCCACCTTGCGGGCCGGGCCCCGGTCGTCCTCGGGCACCCACACGCCGCTGCGCCCCTCGACGCGGCCGGCGGTCAGCCCGAACTCGGCGCACACGTCGATCAGCAGCTGCTCGGTGCGCCGGACGTAGGCGACCACGTCGACGGGGTCGGGCAGCCGCAGGATCGGGTAGCCGACCAGCTGACCCGGGCCGTGCCAGGTGATCTTGCCGCCCCGGTCCACGTCCACGACGGGCGTGCCGTCCATCGGGCGGTCCCACGGCTCGGTGCGCTTGCCGGCGGTGTAGACGCTCGGGTGCTCCAGCAGCAGCACCGTGTCCCCGCGCTCGCCGGCCACCACGGACTCGTGCAGCCGGCGCTGCTCGTCCCAGGCGGCCTGGTAGTCGAGGACACCGGCGCGGACGGCCGTCAGGCCGGAGGTCGTGGCGGTCACGCTGCAAGCCTAGACCCGTACCGGCCGGTCACCCCTGCTCACGACTGCGGTACCCGCCACACCCACACGTCCTCGACCCGCTGCGGCTCGCCGAACAGGACGGTGGCGGTACGCCGGATCGCGTCCTCGTCGACCGGCCACTTGGCCCCGTGCACCTCGTCGGCGAGCACCAGCGTCTCGATCCGCCAGTGGCGCACGTCCTCCCGGACCACGGTGACCGTGCCGGCGGTGATGATGGGCACCAGGCCGGTCCGGCCGGCCTGGTCCATCAGGTCGCTCAGCAGCCGGCGCGGCGGGCCGATCTGGCCCCGGCCGTCCGGGCCGCCGGGGCCGAGGAAGAACCCGGCCGGGATGGTGAACTCGCCCTGCTGGTGCGCGAGGGCGTACGCCTGCCAGCGCTGCCCGTCCGGGTACACGTCCAGGGTCAGGGGCAGCGGGGTGAGCACGCCGCCCGGGGAGACGTACTCCGTCCAGGTGCCGGAGGTGATGAACCTCGGGATCGGCTCGCGCTCGACGGTCAGCAGCGGCATCGGCAGCAGCGGCAGCAGCGCCGCCGCGAATCCCGCGCCCCACGCCAGCCGCGCGGGCCGCCGCCGGGGTGGGTCGGCGCGGAGCTGGTCCACCGCGTACGCCAGCAGCACCCCGATGACCGGTGCCACCACGAGGGCCAGCCGGGCGGGCAGGGCGGCGTTCACCACCGGCAGTTGCCCGAGCAGGTCGAAGGGCAGCGGCAGGTCGACCCGGCGGCCCTCGACCTTCGCCACCGGCCCGAAGGAGAGCACCGCGAAGGTCACCGCGACGACGCCCAACGCCCACAGGGTGGCCCGGCGGCCGGGCGCGGCCCTCCGCCACAGCAGCACGAAGCAGGCGACCGTCAGCACCAGCAGCGGGTAGCCGAAGAACGAGTTCTCCTCGGTCGGATTCGGGGCGAGTGGGGTCCCCAGCCCGGCCTCGCCGGCGAGGGACCGGCTCGGAAACGCCCCGTACGCGGCGACGTCCTCGGAGTGGATCACGGCGTCGAAGCCGGTGCCGTGGAAGCGCTGCGGGCCGGCGAAGTGCAGCCACAGCGGGTACGCCAGCAGCACGCCGGCGGTCACGGCGGTCACCGCGAGCCCGCCCAGGAAGCCGGGCAGCACCGCCCGCGCCTCATCCCGGGTGGCCGGGTGCAGCGCCCACACGGCGACGAAGACGCCGAGCGCCAGGGCGGTGAAGAAGAGTCCCTCGGCCGCGATGGAGAACGCGACCGCGACCAGCACGCCGAGGATCACCCCGTCGCGCAGCCGGTGTTCCGGGCGGCGCAACGCGAACACGCGCCAGATCAGCAGCGGCACCAGCCAGCCGGCGGTCCAGTTCAGGTGGGCGTTGGCGTGCGAGACCATGCCGGGGGAGAAGCCGATGAACAGCCCGCCCACCCCGGCGGCGAGCCCGCCCAGGCCGAACTGCCGGGAGAGCAGCCAGTACCAGGCCAGCGCGGTGGCGGCGAGGTTGAGGGTGAGGATCACCAGAAAGGTGGCCGGCGGCCCGATCAGGTACGTCAGCGGCGCGAAGACCACCGCGTACACGGTGATCGAGGTGTTGACCGCGAGGTTGACCCCGTCCGGGACGTTGATCAGGTACGTGAAGAGCGGGTTCTCCCCGTGGGTGAGCGCATGGCCGCCGAACGCCAGCAGCCACTCGAAGAGCGCCTGGTCGCTGGAGTTGACCGTGATGGCGCGGCCGTTCGGGTCCCGCCACAGGCCGCTCGTCACCCAGACGGCCAGGGCCAGCGCGACCAGCACCACGACCAGGTCGGCCCGGCGGTCGCGGACGGCACGGGGCACGGAGGCCGGCGAGGGAGCCAGGGACGGGGAGGTCGGCACGCAGCGGACGTTACCAACCGGATCTGGACACGCCCGCCAGACGTGCAAGGAAGGGCCCCCCGGTTAACGCCTCGCGTTGTAGAAGGACCCCCGCTCAACCCGCCGGACCCGCACGCACACCTCGACAACGACGAATGTGTGACCGTGGCCCATGTCACATGACTGACACGCGGACGTAACGTCGCGGCAATTCGCGGGTGACCCAGTTCACAATCCCCGACAGGAGGCCCCCGTGCGCCGCAACCCCACCATCTTCGCCCGGCTGGCCGGCGCGGCAGCCGGGCTCGTCCTGGCCGCCGCGGCGGTCGTCGCCGTGTCCGCCCCCGCCCAGGCCGCCAGCCTGACCCAGGTCACCGGGTTCGGTTCGAACCCCGGCAACCTTTCCCTGTACGCCTACCGCCCCGACAACCTGCCGGCCAACGCCCCCGCCGTGGTGCTCCTGCACGGCTGCACCCAGAACGGCCCCGGCTACTTCAACGGCACCGGCTGGCAGAAGTACGCCGACCAGTGGAAGTTCACCGTCCTCGTCGCCCAGCAGTCCAGCGCCAACCAGGGCAACTCCTGCTTCAACTGGTTCGTCGAGGGCGACATCAAGCGCGGCCAGGGCGAGGCGCTGTCGATCAAGCAGATGGTCGACTACGCCAAGAACAACTACGGCACCGACGCGGGACGTGTCTTCGTCAGCGGGCTCTCCGCCGGCGGGGCGATGAGCGCGGTCATGCTCGCCACCTACCCGGACGTCTTCCGCGCCGGCTCGGTCATCGCCGGGCTGCCGTACCGTTGCTCGCCGCCGGCCACGACCACCACCTGCCAGTACAGCGGGGTGGACAAGACCCCGGCCGCCTGGGGGGACCTGGTACGCAACGCCTACCCCGGCTACGCCGGCCCGTACCCCCGGGTCTCGATCTGGCACGGCACGTCGGACTACGTCGTGGTGCCCGCCAACGCCACCGAACTGCGCGACCAGTGGACCAACGTCCGGGGCGTGTCGCAGACCCCCACCAGCACCGCGTCGCTGCCCGCCAGCACCAGCCTGGAGGTGTACGGCAACAACGACGTGCGGCTTTACCGCGTCTCCGGGATGGGCCACGGCACGCCGGTCGACCCGGGTTCGGCGCAGGACCAGTGCGGCACCGCCGGGGCGTACATCCTGGACACCATCTGCTCGACGTACTACGACGCGGTCTTCTTCGGCCTGAACGGCGGCGGCACCAACCCCACCCCGACGCCGACCACCAGCCCGACGCCCACCCCGACCGCGTCGCCGACCCCCACCCCGACGACCAGCCCCACGTGCGTCACCGCCAGCAACTACGCGCACGTCACCGCCGGCCGCGCGTACGCCTCCGGCGGCTACGCGTACGCCAAGGGCTCCAACCAGCGGATGGGCCTCTACAACACCTTCTACACCAGCACCCTCAAGCAGACCGGCCCCGGCTACTGGGTGATCGGCTGCTGACCCATCACACCGACCCGGCGCGGCGTCCCAGCGTCGGGTGCTGTCAAGAAGGGCCCCCTGCTCTACGCCAGGCGTTACCAGGGGGCCCTTCCCTACTCCGTCAGGGCGGCGTGCAGGGCGCTGGACAGGTCGGGGTGGCGGTAGGCGAAGCGGGCCCTCGTCAGCACGCCCGGCAGCACCCGGGTGCTCGCGAGGGCGTCCTGCGCGAAGCCACCGAGCGCCACCCTCAACGCCAGGGCCGGGATCGGAATGACCGCCGGCCGGTGCAGCTGTCGAGCCAGTTCCCTGGTGAACTCGGCGTTGGTCACCGGCGTCGGGCCCACCATATTGACCGGGCCGGCCAGGTCGTCCCGGTCGAGCAGGAACCGGGTCGCGTCCAGCCAGTCGGTCATCGAGATCCAGGGCAGCCACTGCCGGCCGCTGCCGAGCCGCCCGGCGATGCCCAGCCGGAACGGCAGGAGCTGCGGCTTGAGCAGCCCGCCGTCGCGGTGCAGGGGCAGGCCGGTGCGCAGCCGCACCACCCGTACGCCCGCGTCCTCGGCCGGCCGGGTCGCGGCCTCCCACACCCGGCACACGTCGGCGAGGAAACCCTCGCCCGCCGGGGCGTCCTCCTCGACCGACCGGTCACCGGTGTCGCCGTACCAACCCACCGCTGAGGAGTTCAGCAGCACCGTCGGCCGGTCGGCGGCCGGCAGGCCCGCGATCGTGACCGCCAACGTGGTGGTGGTGTCGACCCGGCTGGTCCGGATGAGCTGCTTGTACTCGTCGGTCCACCGCTTGTCGCCGACACCCGCGCCGGCCAGGTTGACCACGGCGTCGGCCTCGGTGACCACCGCCGGGTCGAGCTGACCGGCGGACGGGTTCCACTGCCGTTCGTCGGGAGTGCGCGGCGTCCGCCGGACCAGCCGGACGACCTGGTGCCCGTCCGCGGTGAGCCGGTCGACCAGCCGGGTGCCGAGGAAGCCGGACGCGCCGGCCATGAGGATCCGCATGCCCCTATCTTCGGCCACCCGGCCGGATTTGGATGCGGTGCGCGGCATGAGCACCCACCTGTCGCCATACGTCCGGCGGTCGGCGGCGGTCGGCCGGTGGCGGCGGTGGGTAGGGCCGAGTCTCCTCAGGGCGCGGCCGGACGCCCGTTCCGAACGCCCCTCGCCGGGCGTCGGGGCGCCGCCGGCGGGCACCCTCGCGCGGTCAGGCCGTCGCCGGGGCGGCGCGCAGGTCGGCGAGGAGTGTCTCCACCTCGGCGAAGGCCGCCTCCGGCAGCGGACCGTACGCCAGCGTGCCGACGTTCTCCTCCGCCTGGGCCACCGTGCGGCAGCCGGGGATCGGCAGCGTCCGCGGGCTGCGCGCCAGCAGCCAACCGAGCGCGCCCTGGGCGAGGGTACGCCCGTCGGCGGTGAGGACCTCGCGGACCCGCGCCACCCGGTCGGCCCACTCGGCGTCCGGCACGCCGTCGGTGAACCAGGGCAGCCACTCGGGGGCCACCGCGCGCACGTCGTCACGGCCCCGGGCCGCCGGAGAGCCCTGGTACCGGTCGGTGAGCAGGCCCATGGCCAGCGGTCCCCGGTTGAGGCTGGCCAGGTCGAACTCGTCGCAGACGGCGAGCATCGCCGCGTTGTCCCTCAGCACCGACTGGTCGTGCTGGATCGCGGCGCAGTGCCGTCCCGCTGCCGCGAACGCCCGCGCCGACTCCGGGTCGTCGGTGCTCCAGCCGTACGCCCGGATGCTGCCCTCGGCGACCAGGTCCTCCAAGGTGTCGACCAGGTCGAGCGCCTGCGGCGCCGGCAGCGCGTTGACGTGCAGCTGGTACAGGTCGACGTGGTCGGTGCCGAGCCGGCGCAGCGAACCCTCCAGGCTCCGCCGCGCGTACTCGGGGCTGGCGTCCGTGCCGGTGGCCTGACGGGTGGCCTCGTCGGTCGGGTAGCCGAACTTGGTGGCGATCACCACCCGGTCGCGGCGACCCGCCAGGGCGCGGCCGAGGACCCGCTCACTGTGCCCCGCGCCGTAGTTGCTGGACGTGTCGAAGAGGGTCACCCCCAGGTCGAGCGCCCGGTGGATGGTGCGCACCGACTCGTCGTCGTCGACCTCGCCCCAGCCGAGCGGCTGGTCACCCTCCCAGAACGGTCCGCCGATCGCCCAGCAACCCATGCCGAGCGCGCTGACCTCGATGCCGCTGCGTCCCAGTGTCCGTGTCGTCCTCATGCGTACAGCCTTCAGCCTGGAGTGCGCTCCAGGTCAAGCACTAGCCTGCGGACATGTACGCACCCTCCGAGGCCGCCCGGCGCAGCGGCTTCAGCCTCGACACCCTGCGCTACTACGAGAAGATCGGGCTGCTCGGCGCGGTCGACCGCACGCCCGGCGGGCAGCGCGTCTTCACCGACGACGACCTGGGCTGGCTGGTGCTGTTCCGCTGCCTGCGGGACACCGGCATGCCGATCGCCGAGATGCGCCGGTACGCCGAACTGGCCCGGGAGGGCGAGCACACCAGCGCCGACCGCCGGGCCCTGCTGGAACGGCACGCCGCCCGGGTGGAGGAGCAGATGCGCCTGCTCGAGCGCCAGTACGACCACCTCCGGGAGAAGATCCGCTTCTACGAGCGGCTCGCCTGAGCGTCCGCCGCGAGGCGGCCGAGGACCGGGGTGAGCGGATCGAGCGCGTCACGGCGTACGACGAAACGGGTGATGCCCCAGCGGCGTTCGTGCGCGGCGACGGCCGCGACGATCTCGTCCTCGGTGCCGATCAGCACGTACGGCGTGGCGAGCAGTTCCTCCACCGTCAGGCCGGTGTCCCGGGCGGTGGATGCGGCGGCGGCCTCGGCGTCGTCGGTGACCACCACCTGCTGCACCAGGGCCTCCAGCACGGGCGGGGTGGCCCGGCCCGCCGCGCCCGCCGCCACCTGCGCCACCTGCGCCTCTGTGTCGGCCTCCCGCCAGCGGACCTCGTGGGCGTACCCGTCGGGGAGCGTGCGCCCGAGACCGGCGAGCCCGACGACGTCGGCGTGGGCGCCCGCCCACCGCAGCAGTCGGGAGTTCGCGGTGCCGATGGTCAGCGGGATCCGGGCCTGGACGGGCCGGGGCCGGTCCAGCCGTGCGCCGCGCATGACCAGGTCCGGCGTGTCGACGGTGACCTCCTCGCCGTCGAGCAGGGCGCGCACGGCCTCGGCCACGGCCACGCACCGGCGTACGCGGCCCG
>NZ_JBFAMU010000140.1:0-11105 GCF_040656655.1 Micromonospora sp. NPDC049799 | reverse complement strand
CCCGAGGCCGGCGGCCAGCGGGTCGGCCGTCGACGGGCGTCGCCCGAGGAGGGCGTCGACCTGTGGTCGCGGCTCGTCGCGCTGCGCGCTCAGGTGCTGGGCGACCGGCGGGGTCGTCTCGCGCTGGCCGCCGCCGTGGTGGTGCTCGGCCTGCTCGCGGCCGGCGGCGGCTGGTGGGTCGGTGTCGGTCGCTACACGGTGGCTCCGCAACTGGTGAGCCTGAGCAAGGCCGACGCGGAGGCACAGGCGACCCGTGGCGGCTTCACCCTCGACTACGCCGAGCCGCGCTACGACGAGAAGATCCCGAAGGACGGTGTCGTCGCCCAGGACCCAGGTTCCGCCAGCCGGATCGTCAAGGGCGGCACCATCACGCTGACCCTCTCCCTCGGCCCGCAGCGATTCCCGGTGCCGGACGTGGTCGGCAAGGAGTTCGAGCTGGCCGAGGCGGACCTGGCCGCGGCGGAGCTGGTGGTGGCCAAGGGCACCGCCCGCTACAACGACAACCTGCCGGCGGGCGTCGTGGTGGACACCAACCCGAAGGCGGGCGCCGAGGTCAAACCCGGCGACAAGGTCACCGTCTTCCTCAGCAAGGGCCGGGCGCCGATCTCGGTACCCAACCTGGTCGGCAAGAACCTCAACGAGGCGCGGACGATCCTCGCGCAGCTGGGTCTGGTGCTGGTGGAGCCGCCGACCGGCAAGGACTCGGACAAGCCCAAGGACGAGGTCCTCGGGCAGAGCCCGGCCGACGGCGCCGGCGTGGAGAAGGGCGCCCAGGTCCGGTTGGAGGTCAGCAACGGCCCGCCGCTGGTCGTGGTGCCGCGGGTCATCGACCTGCCCTGTCCGCAGGCCAAGCAGACGCTGGAGGCCCTGGGCCTCCCGGTGGTCGTGCAGTTCAACCCGAACGGTGTGACGCGGTTCCAGAGCAACGAGAACGCGCAGGTGCCCCCGGGCACCCCGGTCACCATCGGGTGCCTGTGACGGCGGCGGCCGCACACCGCCCGGTCGGCACGCACACGCCGACCTCCGGCGGCCTGGCGAAGGCGGCCCTGCCGTACGTCGACGCGGTCGGGTCCGAGGTCGTGCAGGTGTACGTCTCCAACTCCCGGGGCTGGGCGTTGCCGGCGGGCGACCCGGTGCAGGACGTGCTGTTCCGCGACGGCTGCGCCGAACGGGACGTCCCGGTCTTCATCCACGCCTCACTGCTGGTCAACATCGGTTCCCCGACGGCCGCGACGGTCGAACGGTCGGCGCAGACCCTGGCGCACGCCCTGCGGCGGGGCACCGCGATCGGCGCCCGGGGCGTGGTGTTCCACGCCGGCAGCGCGGTCGACGCCGGGCACGCGGAGGCGGCGATGCGGCAGGTCCGCGAGACCCTGCTGCCCCTGCTGGACTCGGCCGCCGCCGCGGACGGGCCGATGCTGCTGGTCGAGCCGAGCGCCGGCAGCGGGCGGTCGCTCGCCTCACGGGTGGAGCAGCTCGGACCGTACCTGGACGCGGTCGACGGGCACCCCTGGCTCGGGGTGTGCTTCGACACCTGCCACGCCTGGGCGGCGGGGCACGACCTGGCCGCCGAGGGCGGCATGACCGCGACCCTGGACACGCTGGTGGCGACGGTCGGCGCGGGCCGGCTGCGGCTGGTGCACGCGAACGACTCGAAGGACCTGTGCGGTTCGACCCGGGACCGGCACGAGAACGTCGGCAAGGGCACGATCGGCGAGCCCGCGTTCGCGGAGCTGATGACGCACCCGGCGACGGCCGGCGTCCCCGTCGTGGTGGAGACCCCGACCGAGAAGCACGAGGGCCACGCCGCCGACGTGGCGATCCTCAAACGCCTCCGCCCCTGACCGCGCCCCCCGCCCGCCCGTTGCCCGCCGCCGGTCGCCCGCCGCCCGTTGCCCGCCGCCGATCAAGAGGTTTGCGTCAGAATCGGCGCCGAACGTGACGCAAACTCCTTGATCAACGCGGGCGGGCCGGCCGGGGCCGGCCGGGCGGGCCGGCCGCCTGGGCGGGGGTGGGTCAGGCGCGCAGGATGCTGGTCAGCACGTCGGTGGCGCGGTCGATCGCGGTGTCGTCGACGTCCATGTGGGTGACCAGTCGGGCGGTACGCGGGCCGAGCACCGAGATCAGCACACCCCGGGCGCGGGCGGCGGCGGCCAGGGCATGCGCGTCGAGCGGGGCCTTCGTCAGGTCCAACGGCACCAGGTTGGTGCGCACGGTGGTGGCGAGCACCCCGAACGGGGCGATCGCCTCGGCGAGCCGCGCCGCCTTCGCGTGGTCCTCGGCGAGCCGGTCGACGTGGTGCGCGAGGGCGTACCGGCCGGCGGCGGCGAGCACACCGGCCTGCCGCATCCCGCCGCCCATCCGCTTGCGGATGAAGCGGGCCCGCTCGATCTTCTCCGCGCTGCCCACGACGAGCGAGCCGACCGGCGCGCCGAGGCCCTTGGACAGGCAGACCGACAGGGTGTCGAAGAGCCCGCCGTACTCCGCCAGCGGCACCCCGTCGGCGACGTGCGCGTGCCAGATGCGCGCACCGTCACAGTGCAGCAAGACCTGCGCGGCGTCGGCGACCCGGCGCAGCTCGCGGAGGGTGGCGAGGGGGATCACCCCGCCGCCGCTCCGGTTGTGGGTCTGTTCGACGGCGATGGCCCGGGTGGGCACCGCCCAGTAGCCGTCGGGCCGGATCATGGCGGCGACCACGTCCGGGTCGAGGTCCGCGCCGACCGCCGGCCAGGTCCGCGAGGAGATCCCGCCGTACGCGGCCGCGGCGCCGATCTCGTACGTCACCACGTGCGCGTCGGCGTCGCAGAGCAGTTCGTGCGCCGGGGGCACCGCGAGTTGCAGGGCGATCTGGTTGGCCATCGACCCGGTCGGGGCGAACAGCGCCGCCTCGTGCCCGAAGAGCGCGGCGACCTCGGCCTCCAGCGCGTTGACGGTGGGGTCCTCGCCGTAGACGTCGTCGCCCACCTCGGCGGTGGCCATCGCCTCCCGCATGCCGGCCGTGGGCCGGGTGACGGTGTCCGAACGAAGGTCGATCAGGTCAGGGTCAGCCACAGTTGTCCTTTCGGCTGCCGACTGCGGGGCTCGCAAGCTCACTCCTCGCGTCAGCCACGGAGCATCTCCGCCACCAGGAAGGCCAGCTCCAGCGACTGCTGGGTGTTCAGTCGCGGGTCGCAGGCGGTCTCGTACCGGCCGGGCAGGTCGAGGTCCTCGATGCCCTGGGCACCGCCGAGGCACTCGGTGACGTCCTCGCCGGTCAACTCGACGTGCAGGCCACCGGGGTGGGTGTCCAGGCCACGGTGCACCTCGAAGTAGCCCAGCACCTCGTCGACGATGCGGTCGAAGTGCCGGGTCTTGTAGCCGTTGGACGACTCGTGCGTGTTGCCGTGCATCGGGTCGCACTGCCAGACCACCTTGGCGCCGGAGGCGGCGACCTTGGCCACGATCGGCGGCAGGGCGTCCCGGACGCGGTGGTTGCCCATCCGGCTGATCAGGGTGAGCCGGCCCGGGATGTTCTCCGGGTTGAGCTTCTCGCACAGCTCGAGCGCCTCGTCCGGGGTGGTGGTCGGGCCGAGCTTGACGCCGATCGGGTTGGCGATGCGGGAGATGAAGTCGATGTGCGCGCCGTCGATCTGCCGGGTGCGCTCACCGATCCAGAGAAAGTGCCCGGACAGCCCGTACGCCCGGTAGCCGGAGACCCTGGTCAGTGCCCGGTCGTACTCCAGGGCGAGCGCCTCGTGGGAGCAGTAGAGGGTGACCGTGCGGAGCGCCTCCTCCTCGGTCATCCCGCAGGCCCGGATGAACGCCAGCGCCCGGTCGATCTCCCGCGCGATCGCCTCGTAGCGCTCGCCGGCCGGGGAGTTCCGGACGAAACCCTTGTTCCAGTCGTGCACGGCGTGCAGGTCGGCCAGGCCACCGCCGAGGTAGGCGCGGAGCATGTTCATGGCGGCGGCCGAGTTCGCGTACGCCCGGATCATGCGCTGCGGGTCGGCGACCCGCGCCTCCGGCGTGGCCTCGAGGCCGTTGATCATGTCGCCGCGGTACGCGGGCAGGCCGCGGGCGTCGGTCGGCAGCGAACGCGGCTTGGTGTACTGCCCGGCGACCCGGGCGACCTTCACCACCGGCAGCGACGCACCGTAGGTGAGCACGATCGCCATCTGGAGCAGGGTGCGGGCGTTGGCGAGCAGGTGGCTCTCGGTGTTGTCGGCGAAGGTCTCCGCGCAGTCACCGCCCTGGAGCAGGAACGCCTTGCCCTCGCAGACGAGCGCGAGACGCTGGCGGAGCTGGTCGACCTCGTAGGGCGCGACCACCGACGGCACCGTGTCGAGGATCTTGCAGACCTCCGCGACCTGCGCCGGGTCCTCCCACGGCGGGATCTGCTGGCGCGGAAGCTCACGCCACCGGTCCAGACCCAGGGCCGCGTCCTCGGCGGAGTCGACGGTCGGACGGCTGGTCTGCAGGCCGGGGCTGCCCACGGCGGGATGGCTCAGCTGATGCCACTCATGGCGCATGACAGAAAGCGTACGGCGACCGGGGGGACGTCCGGCCGGCGAGGGGGATGGTTCCGGCTGGTGAGAGGTGGCTCACCGAGGCGCAGGTCAGGGCGTGACGGCGGGTTCGGGGGTGTTCCCGCCCGGCGTCTCGCCGGCGATGCACCAGTCGGCGCCGTCCCGGGTGACCGTGAACAGCAGCGGCCGGGTGACCGTACGGGAACCGACGGCCACCGACACGGAGGTGCTGACCTCCTGGCCCCGGGGACCGGGGCGGACGTCGGTGATCTCGGCCTGGGGCACCTCGAAGTGGTCGGCGAAGTCGCCGTTGGGCCCGGTCGCGGCCGCGTCGAAGCTCTGGTGCATCGTCGCGCAGAGCTGGCTGCGGCCGGCGGCCACGTCCTTGGCGGTCATCGCGTCGAGGTACGCCTGCACCCGCTCGCGGGACTTCGCGGCCGCCTCCTCGGCGGGGGCCCGTCCGGGCTTCTCGGCCGGTTCCGCGTCGTCGTCCCCGACGATCCCGCAGCCGAGCAGAGCCGACGGCAGCACGGCCAGGAACAGGGCCCCGGCGGCCACCCTCCGGTGCGTCGCGCGCATTCCCACCTCCGTCGCCGTGGACATCGAACCCGTTGACGGGCGAGTCTGTCACATCGACCTGGCGGGGTGCCCGCAAGGACGGGCCGCAGCGACGTCGACCGTTAACAAGGGGCCCTTCCTCTACCGCAGGCGTTATTCGGGGGGCCCTTCCTCGCACCCGGGCGGGGAGGGACCGGTGCGTGGTCCCTCCCCGCCGTGTGGGTGGTGCGTCGGCGCTCGGCGTCAGCCGAGACCGCCCTTGATGGCGCCGATCAGCTCGCCGTTGGTGGTGTCACCGGAGAGCTCCCAGAAGAAGGCGCCACCGAGGCCCTGGTTCTTCGCGTACGTCATCTTGCCGTTGATCGTGGACGGGGTGTCGTAGCTCCACCAGTTGCTGCCGCACTTGGCGTACGCCGTGCCGGCGATGGTGGCGGTGGCCGGGCAGGTGTTCTTGAGGACCTTGTAGTCCTCGATGCCCGCCTCGTAGGTGCCGGGTGCGGCTCCGGTGGCGGTCCCGCCCGGCGCGGTCTGGGTGACCCCGGTCCAGCCGCGGCCGTAGAAGCCGATGCCGAGCAGGAGCTTGTTCGCCGGGATGCCCTTGCTCTTGAGCTTCTGGATCGCCGCGTCGGAGTTGAAGCCCGCCTGCGGGATGCCGGAGTACGAGTAGAGCGGGGAGTGCGGGGCGGTCGGGCCCTGCGCGTTGAAGGCGCCGAAGTAGTCGTACGTCATCGGCATGATCCAGTTCAGGTACGGCGAGGCACCCGCGTAGTCGGTGGCGTCGATCTTGCCGCCGTTGCTGCCGTCGGCGGTGATCGCGGCGGTGACCAGCGCGGACGAGCCGAACCGGGTGCGCAGCGCGCTCACCACGTTCTTGAACGCGTTGGGGCCGCTGGCGTCGCAGCTGAGGCCACAGGCGTTCGGGTACTCCCAGTCGACGTCGATGCCGTCGAACACGTCCGCCCAGCGCGGGTCCTCGACCAGGTTGTGGCAGCTCTCGGCGAAGGCGGCCGGGTTCTGCGCGGCCTGGGTGAAGCCGCCGGACCAGGTCCAGCCGCCGAAGGACCAGATCACCTTCAGGTGCGGGTACATCTTCTTGAGCTTCCGGAGCTGGTTGAAGCTGCCGCGCAGCGGCTGGTCCCACGTGTCGGCGACGCCGTCAACGCTGTCCGCCGCCGTGTACGCCTTGTCGTAGTCGGCGTAGCTGTCGCCGATGGTGCAGCGACCGCCGGTGGTGTTGCCGAAGGCGTACAGGATGTGGGTCAGCTTCGACGCCGAGCCGCTGGTGTGGATGTTCTTGACGTGGTAGTTGCGCCCGTAGACGCCCCACTCGGCGAAGTAACCGACGATCTTGCGGTCACCGCTGGGCGGTGGGGTGGTCGGCGGCGGCGTGGTGGGGGGCGGGGTGGTCGGCGGCGCCGTCGTGGGCGGGGCGGTCGTGGGTGGCGCGGTGGTGGGCGGCGGTGTGCCGCCCCCGGCGCACGACGCGCCGTTGATGGTGCAGTTCAGCGGCGCCTTGAACGGGCCCGTGCCGTTGTAGCCCCAGCTGAACGTGGCGCCCGGCGAGAGGGGGCCGGCCCAGCTCTTCTTCACCGCGACGTAGTGGTCGCCGGTGCGGGTGACGTCGGCGTCCCAGGAGCTGCTGATGCTGGTACCGGCGGGCAGGTCGAACTCGATGCGCCAGGTGCTGACGGAGGCGTCCGAGCCGTTGGTGATGGTCACCCGCGTCTCGTGGCCGGTCCCCCAGTCCTGTGCCTTGACGAAGGCCGCGGTCACGCTGCCGGCGCCGAACGCCGAGGCCATCGGCACCGTGGCGGCGGTCACCGCCATCACGGCGCCGACCCAGAGGGCCCGGCGGAGGGATCTCTTCATGTGGCGTCACCCCAAACAGTTAGGAAACTTTCCAGAAGATGGTGAGACGCTACTCACGGCGTCATCACTTCGTCAAGATGTGCATGTTTCGATTTCCTGTGGGAGCGTGACCGACCTGCGGGGCCACGCCGGTGGACGACCAGGTCGCCCGCGTAGCCTCGGCGCATGACCGTCTTCGACACCCAGATCGACGCCCTCAACGGCGGCCCGGCCGACCTCGCGCGCCACCGGGGACGCGCGCTGCTGGTCGTGAACGTCGCCAGCCGCTGCGGCCTGACCCCGCAGTACGCCGGCCTCCAGGCCCTGCACGACGAGTACGCCGACCGCGGCCTGGTGGTGCTCGGCGTGCCGTCCAACCAGTTCGCCGGCCAGGAGCCGGGCACCGCGGCGGAGATCAGCGACTTCTGCCAGGTCAACTACGGGGTGACCTTTCCGCTGACCGAGAAGGTGGACGTCAACGGCCCGGCACGGCACCCGCTCTACGCCGCGCTGGTGGACACCGCCGACGCCGAGGGCCACACCGGTGACGTGCGGTGGAACTTCGAGAAGTTCCTGGTGGCCCCGGACGGGACCGTGGCCGCCCGCTTCGCCCCGACGGTGACGCCGGACTCCCCCGAGCTGCGCGCCGCGGTCGAGAAGGTCCTGCCCGCCTGACGGACGCGAAGGGGCCCCGGGGGTGAACCCGGGGCCCCTCGTCTGCGGGTGGCTCAGTTACCGCACGCCTGGCCGTTCACCGTGAACGCCGTCGGTGCCGGGTTCTGCCCGGACCAGGTGCCGTTGAACCCGATGCTGGTCGAGGCTCCGGGTGCGAGCCGGCCGTTCCAGCTCACGCTGTCGGCGGTGACGCTCGTACCGGTCTGCCGCCATGTCGCCGACCAGCCCTGACCGACCTTCTGCCCGGCGGTCGGGAAGTCGAAGGCCAGCCGCCAGCCGTCGATCGCGACGGCACCCGCGTTGGTGACGGTGACGGTCGCGGTGAAACCGCCGGGCCAGGTGTTGGCCGCGTAGGTCACCCGGCAGCCGCCGTTGGGCCGGACCGCCGTCCGGACGGCGAGCTGCGGCGAGGCCGCCGAGACGTTGCCCGCCGCGTCCCGCGCGGTCACCACGAAGGTGTACGACGTGTCCGGCGTCAGCCCGGTAACGGTGGTCGACGTACCGGTGGCGCCGGCGATCCTCGTCGTCGAACCACCGTCGACCCGGTGCACGTCGTACCCGGTCACGCCGGTGTCGTCGGTCGATGCCGCCCAGCTCAACGCGATGCTGGTGCCGGTGATCGCCCCCGCCACCGGCTTGCCCGGCGCCGTCGGCGGCCCGGTGTCGACCGGCGGCTCGCCGCCGCCGCGCGGCAGCGCCAGGTGGGTGATCGAGTTCGCCGGGAAGGTGGCCGTGAAACCGGTCGACGAGACGGCCTGGTCGGCCTCGCGGACGATGCCAGCCAGGTTCGTCCCGCTGTACCGGTAGACCTCGGCGGCGCCGGCGGACGCGCCGGTCAACGCGACCGGGGAGGTCAGCTCGTCGCCGGTCTTGTTCACCACTACCAGGGTGAGCGCCTTGTCGCTACCGCGCTCGGCCGCGTAGATCGCCAGCTTCCCCTGGTCGGCGCTGGTGGCCCGGACCGACGTCTCGCCGAACGACCCGCCCCTGCCGTCGTAGTTGCGGTAGATCCGGAAGGCGTGCGCCACCGGCTGGTCGGCCCCGGGGGCGGTCCAGAGGTTGGCCATGTCCAGCCCCTCGCGGCCGAAGATCCCGAGGATGTCCGCCTGGGTGAGCGCCCCGTTGAGGTGCCCGTACGCGCCCCAGCTGTACTCGGTCATCGCGATCTTCGTGCCCGGGTAGTGCCGGTCGACCAACTCGCGCATCCGCGGGATCATCCGTACCGGCTTGTTGATCCAGCTCTCGTCCACGTAGGTCGGGTCCCACAGCTGCCGAGTCGAGCGCAGCCGGCGCTCCTGGGTGGCCGCGTCCCCCGGCTGGTCGTTGTGGACGCCGGCCTGCTGGGGATAGATGTGGATGTCGAAGTAGTCCAGGATGCGCTGACCGTGCCTCTGCTCGTAGGCACGCATCTGGTCGAGGTACCACGGGCCGAGTTCCTGGCCCCCGTGGGCGGCCCGGTCCGGCGGGTTCGACCAGCAACCGGTACGCGAGCAGACATCCTGGTCGAGGCCGGAGTAGCGGATCGAGTTGAGGCCCCAGCCCACCGGCCCGAGCGTCTTCGCGCCCGGGTCCGCCGCCTTGATGGCCGCCGCGTACGCGTACGTCCGGTCTCGGAGTTCGTCGTAGCCGAGCCCACGCGGACGGACGTCACGGTGGGTGGAGTGCCACAGGTCCGGCTCGTTGTCCAGGTTGTAGAACTCCACGCCGCCGTCGGCCGCGCCGCCGAACTGGCTCCTCAGATGCGTGACGAAGTCAGCGGCGTACTCCGGGCCCACCGCGACGCTGGTGTCCGTCGGGTCGTTGCCGGTGACCAGCGTGCCGTCCGGCTTCTTCCCGTTGCCGCAGTCCGGGGCCCATGGGTCGGTCGACTGCTGGGGGCCGTACCTGGCCACGCTGAAGCCGCAGGCCCGGGCCCGCTCCCTGGCGACCCAGCCGATCATCGGCAGCGTCATGAGCGTCCCGGTGCCCGTCGCCTCGTTCGCGGCGACGAACCGGTCACTCTCCGAGCCTCTCGGCAGGCTGGACGGGTCGGGGTTGTCGTTCGGGATGTTCTCGAAGTACCAGTCCGAGGCGCGGTTGCTCGTGTCGTTGCGGAAGTTGTACCGGGTGGTCGCGTTGCCGCCGTACCGGTTGAGCGGTAGCCGGACGTCGCGGGCCAGGTCCTCGTCGGCGAAGTTCATGCCGTAGACGTACGGGCTGATCGGGTGGCGGCCGGTGGTGGCGTCGACGGCGAGCGCCGGGCCCGCCGCTGCGGTGGCGGACGCCGGCAGCACGACGGCGCCGGCCGTGGCGGCCAACGCCATGGGCAACAGGATGGTACGGATTCGCACGGCCTTACCTTTCGGTCGGGGTCAGGCCGTCGATGGGAGCGCCGGATCAGGATTGCGCTTTCCTCGCGCTCCGTCAAGACCGCGCGACGCTCCGCTCACCGGAAGTACGGGTGTGGACCGGGGCCGTGGGCGGTGAATCGGCTTCCGAGCGGTCCGGTCCACAGTAGGTTGGACGGGCGGCCGGCCCATTGTCGACCACGCCGGTGGGGAATGCCGACACGGCGGACGGGGTTGGGGACTGGCATGACGACTGTGGGACTGATCGGCAGTGGACACATCGGCAGCACGGTGGCCCGGCTGGCGGTGGCCGCCGGCTACGACGTGGTGCTGAGCAACTCGCGTGGACCGGAGACCCTCAAGGATCTGGTGGACGAACTTGGCCCCCGGGCCCGCGCCGCGACGCCCCCGGAGGCGGCGCAGGCCGGCGACCTGGTGGTGGTGACCATCCCGCTGAAGGCGTACCGGGACGTGCCGGTGGAGCCGCTGGCCGGCAAGGTCGTGATCGACACCAACAACTACTACCCCGAGCGGGACGGGCAGTTCCCGGAGCTGGACTCCGGCGAGACCACCAGCAGTGAGCTGCTCCAGCGGCACCTGCCGCGGTCCAGGGTGGTGAAGGTCTTCAACAACATC
Organism: Micromonospora sp. NPDC049799; assembly: GCF_040656655.1. Taxonomy (NCBI): domain Bacteria; kingdom Bacillati; phylum Actinomycetota; class Actinomycetes; order Micromonosporales; family Micromonosporaceae; genus Micromonospora; species Micromonospora sp. NPDC049799. The sequence goes on along the minus strand of NZ_JBFAMU010000140.1, from coordinate 556 downwards.
TTCTTCAAGCACCTGCAGGCGCTGGCCCGGCCCGCCGGCAGCGCCGACCGCAGCGCACTGCCGATCGCCGGTGACGACGCCGGCGCCAGGGCCGAGGTGACCGCCTTCCTCGACCAGGTCGGCTACGACGCGGTCGACGCCGGCTCGCTCGCCGACAGCTGGCGGTACCAGCCGGACACCCCGGCCTACGGAACGATCTACTCGGCCGACCCGCAGGACTGGGAACGCGAGGCGCCGGGGGGTGCCGACAAGGTCCGCGAGGCCCTGGCCGCCGCGACCCGCTGAGCCACCCGTCGGCGACGCGCCGACGGCTCGACACGCCGTGCCCCGCCCACCAACGGGCGGGGCACGGCGTGTCAGGGGTTGCGCCCAAGTCCCACTGACGGGACTCTGTACGCGGACCCCGCACACGCCACCCGGAGGCGACATGCGCCTGCTCCCCGCCGCACCGCGCCGCCTGCAGTTCACGGCGCTGAGCACCGCCTCGCCGAGCAGGGCGGCGATCACCACCGGGCAGTTGAGGTGGGCCAGGTACCGGGGGTGGTGGAACCAGACC